>JANOQU010000351.1:0-20702 GCA_031422355.1 Actinomycetes bacterium | reverse complement strand
TCGAGGCGACGGCAAGTTGTCGAGCAGGGCGGTCATCACTGCGGTCCGGGAACCACACGTCACGCGGAGCCGAACGATCGCGCCGGCGAGAGAATCGACGATGATCTCTTCACCGATGGCGGCGAGACCCTCGCCGACATGGCCCGCCGGCACGTCGACGATGCGAGCCTCGAGGTCGACTCCAGCCTGGTCGGCGAGCAGACCGAACAGAAAGGGATCGCTACTCGCCGCCGGATCGTCGATCGAGGACCGAGCCCCATCGAGTACAGACACGATCTCGCGCAGCACATCGGTGGCCTGCAGGACGAGGCCGGCGGCGACGGGGGCCGCTACCGGGGAGGCCAACGCCGCCTGCGCTTCACCGAGCAGTTGGACAGGACGGCTCGTGAGTCGTCGGGCAAGCGCGGCCTCGAAGGCAGCTGCACGCCGAGCGAGCCGGTTCCGTTCCGACAACAGCTCGGCGAGAGCAGCTGCAGTCCGGGCCCTGCGGCTGCCGTCGTGGATCAGTTCTGGCTCTGCGCTGCATCTGCGCATGACAGCGATCGCCGTAGCAGTTGCAGAATGAACCACGGCAATGGGCTCCCCGCCCGCCGTCACCACGAGTACCGCTGGCGGTACGTCGGTGGCAAGGGCGTGACCGTATTCGTCGCAAAGACCACTCGCGCCGCAATTGAACTCGATCTCGACGCGGTCGTCGTTGAGCAACGACCGAAGCGTGTCGCGAGTGAGGTGACTCCACGCTGGCGCGACGTCAGAGTAGGCGCGCTCGGGCTGCGGATCATCGACATGAGCGTCGTCGACGGTCAGGGTCACGATCGTGCCGCCGTGGTCCGACTGCACATCCAACCGGCCGCCGAGGTTGGCGGCCCGTCGTTGCAATCCGTTGATGCCATGACCGGCGATGACGTGCGCACCACCCTTGCCGTTGTCGGCGACTGCGAGCGAAACGGTGGTTCCGTCGACCCACAACGTCAATCGACACGCGGTCGCCTCGCTGTGACGCAATGCGTTGGCGAGTGCTTCGCTTGCCGTGTAGGCGAGCACTTCAGCCACGACCACAGACGTCGGCAGGCTCTCGGGCGCCACGACTTGGACCGGCAGTCCGCACTGTGATGCGATCTCGCGGAGCGCGCCGGCGATGTCGTCGAATTCCAACGCGCTCAGCGGAAGACCATGCGCGAGGCGGTCCAACTCGACCACGATGTCGGCGATTCGCTTGACCAGTGTGTTGCGGTCCTGCCCCGACGCGCCAGCGCGGAGTAGATCAAGGCGAAGGCCGAGCAGTTGTTGCTGAGCCCCGTCGTGTAACGCTCGATGCAAACCTCTCCGCCGTCGCTCCCAGTTCTTGACGACGTCGAGGCGAGCTCGTTCGATCGCCGCCCGCTCTGTCACGATCAGCGACATGGTGCGGGCCGCTCCGCTGGGATCAGGTTCGGCAATCTCGACTCGCGCGATCACTGTTCCAGCGGGAGCATTCATCCGTCAGCCCCCGCCATAAGTCCCGGACAGGTCATTTCGACAGGCCGGTCAGACCCGATGTATTGGCGATACTCGCGGTCCGTCAAGTTGCGCTGGGCGAGCGTGCAAAGGGCTTGCCTCAGCCGAACCGGGTCGACGTGGTACGCCATCGGGCCGCCCCATTGGGTACCAACGACAAGATCTGCGCCATCCTCGGACCAGGCAGGAACGGCAACTCTGACCGAGCCAGTCTGGATCGGAGTGCTGTATGGCAGCCCGGACGAGAGCCGCCAGATTCGAGTCGCGGCTTCGTCGGGCCCGGTCGATGCGAGTAGAGCGTCATCGGGGCTGAACGCCAGACCTGCGACCCGACCGCGATGGCCCGACAGCCGCTGTGCCTCCACGCCGGTGAGGGCATCGATGACGACGAGCACGCCGCCGTTTGCACCGACGGCGGCGAACCGTCCGTCATTCGAGTACGCCACTGCGCGAACGCCGCGTTCCAGCTTGATCTGCCAGACGCTCACCGGTTCTGCAGAACCGGTCGGAAGGCGCCACTGATCGATATGGCCACCGTTGTCACCCGTCAGCAGGAACGTGCCGGTTGGGTCGAATGCGACTGCGTAGCCCGGCCGATTCGCTTCGTCGTCGGTCAACGCTGCGGGGCGGAGCCGAATGGGTTCCCGGCTGGGTTCGGAGAGGTCGAACAAGAGGGTGCACGCCGTACAGTCGCCATCGGTTTGAGCAGCAGCCAGCCATCGTTGTTTCGGGTCCAGAGCAATCGACGCACTTCGCGAGCCAGCCGAGAGCGCCGGTGTCGCTGCTTCTCCGGTCGACGTCACGAACGCTTGGACCAAACCGTCCGGACCCGCGACTGCCACGATGGATCCATCGGGCGTGATTGCGACTGCGGTCAGGGGACCGTCGGCGACAGTGATCGGTGCGGGAACTCCCGTTGTCCGATCCAGTCTGGCGAACAGGATCCGACCGTCGCGGCCGGCCATTGCGAACAGCCCATCCGCACTTCGTGCGATTCCGGCGACGTCGGGATGGTCGGCCAAGATCGGGGTTGCCACCGCATTTGCCAGATACAGGCTCCAGACGCCGAGACGAAGATCCTCGCCAGCGGTCACCAATTGGCCTGATGCAGCATCGACCGCGATCGACAAGACGCCCGCAGAATGGCCGTTGATCGCTGGCCGGCTGAGCTCGCGTCGTTCCATGTCCCAGAACAGAACGCGTCCGTCCTCACCCCCTGTCACCAACGTCTGTTCATCGACGAACGCGACGTCGTGGACGATTCCGCTGTGGGCGTTGATCGCGAGGCCCTGTTGCTCGCCTGTCGCCACATCGATGAACAGGAGATCGGCCTCGGTGCCGACAGCGAGAATGTCGGCTGTCGGACTGTACGCGATCGACCAGAGTTCGGCTTCGAAGTCAATGCTCTCGTTCGCCGTCTGCCAGTTCGATGTCTGCCAGGTGGACAGTGAGCCGGCGAGCGTCGCAGCCGACAGTTGGGATCCGTCGTTGGTGAAAGCCAAGGACGAAATCGTGTTCTCGTCAGTCGTGAGATTGGCGACCTGCGAACCTGTCGCTGCATCGACGACCGCCACGTTGCCGATGTCGTCGCCGACCGCGATCAAGCCGGCGCCGGACTCGTCGACAGCGACGGCCACCGTGGTTGCTGCCTCGCCGCTGATCTGTGTTTTCCACACTTGGGAACGGGTGAGCGTGTCGAACAGTCTCACGGTGCCGCCGTTGTCCGCGACGACGATGAGATCGGGCCCGGTGAATTCGATATCGACCGCTTGAACGTCGCCGAGCGGAATTCCACCGAGGGCTCGGGGTTCCGGTCCACTGATGTCCCACAGCCCCACGCCGAGTTCGAGATGATCTGCCGCGACCAGATCACCGTGTCGACCGAGCGACACAGTGGTGAATGCGAATTCATCGTGGAGGTAGCTCTGTAGTCCGGGCCGGGCCGTCATTGCGGACAACATTGCGCCGACGGTTTGGTCGTCAGGATTGAGGTCGTATGCCTCTGCTGCGACGAGGGCTGCCAGGTCGCCGTTGTCGCCCCGAAGCGTGCCCGATGCCGCAGCTAGTCTGCGGGACTCGGCGATGTCGCGTTCTCGCGATGCCTTGCTTGCCTGCCGATTGGCGATCACGCCGGCCGTGGCCGCCACGACTGCCAGTGCGACGACGGCGCCGAGCAACACCCGCAACCGACGGTTGCTCCGTCGAGTAGCGGTCTCTCGACGGGTGACGATCTGTAGCTCTTCATCTGCGGCGACCTGACTCGCCGCGACGAAATCACGCATCGCCTCGTCGACGACCGATGCCGGTGGTTCCCCTGCGACGACGCTTCGTGCTGCGATGAGATGGGTTCCCCGCAGCAACGCCGCTGCATCGCGGCCGTCATCGTCCCAGAGGTGGGCCGCGTGGCGGAGGTTGTTGCGAGCCCTGATGTTCTCGCGATCGCTGGTCAGCCAATCTCGCAACCGTGGCCATTCGCGGAACACGGCCTCGTGGGCGATCTCCACGTTCGATCCGTCGATCATGATGATCCGCGCGGCGGCGAGTGCATCGAGGGTCGCGCGACGGTCGAGATCGCCAATCGGTACCAGCGATGAGACCTGGGCGCGGCGTGAGGTGTCGAATGAAGTGACTCCGGGATCAGCCAGCAGCACGAGCATGTCCCGCGCGATCGATTGTTGGCTGGGTTCCAGATTCTGAAATGCCTGCTCGGCGGTCCGCGCGATTGCGCCCCTGACGCCGCCAGCCTCTCGGTAGGCATGCCATTCGAGACGCGAGGTAGCCGGGCCGCCCGGCGGTGGACTCATGAGGCTGAGTCGGAACGTCTCGGCCAGCACGTGGGACACCAACGGGAGCGCGCCTGGTTCACCAAAGACATCGTCGACGATCTCGTCGACCAGATCCTCGGGGATGTCGATCCCGGCCTGCGCGGCCGGTGAGGTCACCATCGAGCGAAGTTCGGCCTCGGTGGGAGTGCCGAGCAGGATGTGGGCCCTCGCGACGAGTTCGGCGAAGCGTGGGTAGGCCGCACAGCTGCCGTAGTAGTCGGACCGAAGCGCGAACGCGACGAGTCGACCTCTCACCCGAGCGCCCCCGGGTGGCGCATCGCCACCTGGCGGCGTGTCCACCAGGTCGCAGAGTCGGTCGAGGAATTCGATCCGAACGTGTTCGTCATTGGTCAGCGTGAAGATCTCCTCCAACTGATCCACGACGACGATCTGCCGTTCGCCGTCCGCGCCGTTCCCGAGCGACTCCACGAATCTGTCCAACTCGGCGAGCGGTTCGGTTCCGGGGCGGATAGACCTCAGTCGATAGCCCGCCCCTGCCAGGCCCGCCGAGATCAACGACGACTTGCCGCTTCCGGATGCCCCGACGACCCCGATGATTCCGCGCTGGTCCAGGATTCGGAGCATGTTGCGAACCGCTCGGTCGCGCCCGAAGAACAGCGGGGCATCTGTGGTGGCGTATGAGGCCAACCCAAGCCATGGGCAATCGGTCACGCCTGTATCGATGACGGCCACGTCGGGCAACTTAGCGATGACAAGCAGGTTTGGGAAGCGCAACACTGCACGAACCAGAGATCAAGGGGTTTCCCTGATGCTGAGTCGACGTTGGGGTCCGGGTGATCTTCAGTCACCGAACATGCGTCGAACTTCGGAGCGGAACCAGGTCGCGTCGACGTCGAGCGCTACCTCGACCGGCGAGAACCCATCGGGCAGTGCTTGGCCCTGACCGCTTCGAGCGAAGAACGGCTGCCGACGGTCGACCACGGTCATCCCCTGCGCGGGACCGCTGTGGGTCTCGACCGTCGTCGGTAGCACGGGCCCCGAGGCACGTTCGGGATGCACCGCCAGCATGGTCGCCAGTGCATCGTGGCAAGGAAACTCACCGGGATCGTTGAACGTTCCGCCGAATCGTTGGTAAAACGCGAGTAGCTCTGCAAGGTATGCCGCTGCAGGCGTGCGATGTTCGCGAGCAAGCTTGATCTCGGCCATTGTCAGTGTCGCCTTGTGGGTGACGTCGAGGCCGACCATCAGTGGTGGCTCTCGCCAGTCGGCTGCGAATGAAAGGGCTGCAGCGAAAGGGTCGTGGGCAATGTTTGCTTCGCCGACTGGCATTGCGTTGCCGGGCACCGACACCGCGCCTCCCATCACGACGAGGCGTTTGACACGTGCTGCCCAGGACGGATCAGCATCGAGAATTCGGGCGATGTTGGTCATTGGCCCGAGTGTGACGATCACGACTTCGCCGGGGCGCTCATCGACGAGCCGTTGCAACATCTCAATCGACGTCTCGGCAGTTGGCCGCAACGCTGGTGGCGGCCATCCGAGGTTGGCGATGCCGTCTGCACCGTGGATGAAGTCTGCTCTGGTCAATCGAGGTGCGGGTCCCCACGGCGTGTCGGCGCCGATGGTGACATCGACGTCGGGTCGGCCAGCGGCCTCCATCACTCGGCAGCAGTTGACGGCTGCGGCCTCGACATCGACGTTGCCGAACACGGTGGTGATCCCGAGTAGGTCGACGTCGGGCGAACTCGCTGCCCACCACAGCGCAACGGCGTCGTCGATTCCGCAATCGGTATCGATCACCATCGCGAGCGGAGGTGACGAGGTGCCGTCGCGACGGCTCGTGCTTGCGTTCGAATCAGTCATGAAACGACCACGCTCGTGGGCGTCGACCCCCGGTTACTGAAACAAACGTCGAGCGACGTCCCGGCCACAGCGTTGACGACCTCTTCGGACCAACCGAAGGTGTCGACCAACCGCCTGTATTCACCAACGAGATCGATTCCGAGCAAGCCCGGATCATCGCTGTTCACGGTGACCCGTACCCCGGCCTGACGCAGCAGTTCGATCGGGTGTTCGTGGAGTGATGCAACGATTCTCAGCGTGACGTTCGACGTCGGGCAGATCCCGAGCGAGACGCCCGAGTCCGCGAGGCGGGCAACGAGCGACGGATCTTCGATCGCCCGAATTCCGTGGTCGATGCGATCGGCGCCGAGCAAATCGAGTGCATCGCGAACACCCTCTGGTCCGCTCGTTTCACCAGCGTGCACCGTCCGCTTCAAGCCGGCCCGGCCAGCCGAGGCGAAGGCGTCCGCAAATCGAGAGCCGGTCCGTCCGCTCAGCGCCTCGTTGCCATCGATCGACAATCCGACAACTCGTGGATGTCGAAGTCGAATCAATTCGTCGACGAGTTGGCCTGCCTCCTCGGCGGTCTGCAGCCGAAAGATGCTGATGCAGAGTCCAACGGTCGTCAGGCCGTCCTGTTCTGCGTCAGCGAGCCCTCGGTCGAGCGCGCCGATCAGTCCGCCGAGGTTGGTTCTCCAATCGGCCCAATGCGTTGGGTTGACGATGAGGTCGGCGCAGACGACACCAGATGCCGCGGCCCGTTCGGCGTAGGAGTACGCAGCGCGGGCCACATCATCGGCGGTCCGCAACAGCCCGCACGACCATGACAAGAAGTCGAGGAAGTCGTCGAAGCCGGAGAATCGGAACAACTCGTCGACCGAGCGCGGGAGGGGTTCGCCGTAGTGCCTCGCCTTCGCGGCGAGGTCCGCTGCACTGAAGCATCCCTCGAGATGGACGTGCACCTCGGCCTTGGAAATGGCGCGAATGGTGCCGTCATTCAGATCATCGTCGGCCATCACGACGTCGATCCTTGTGGACCCGGCAGGCCCCGGAGTGGCATTACACGCAGATTTGCCACAATCTCGGCACAATCATTTGATCTGTAGTTCCGAATTGAACTGTCAAGGTGTGCCGCAGATCTGCCGATGAACAATCATGGCCTCGGCGGGTACTCAGCAGACTTCCGGAATCGGGAGCTTCGAACGGCGAGTTCTCGACGCGTCCCGTTCGCTGACTGTCGTTGTCGATCTTGACGGCCGGGTCAGCTTCGCAAGCGCCAGTATCCGCGACCTGCTCGGTCTCGATCCGCTCACCCTGCAGGAAGCGTCGGTGTTCGACTGGCTGCATCCCGACGATGTCGAGAGGGCGTTCACGTCGATCGCATATGCCGACGAAGTGCGTGGCATCCGGTATTTCCCGATGGTCTTTCGGGTGCGACACAGCAACGGCGCCTACGTCGAGTTCGATGTGCTGTCGTCCAACCAACTCGATGATCCAATGATCCGAGGAATCGTTCTCGACATGCGCGCAGCTGACGAGCGCACGCAGTACATCGAGCCGATCAGAGCACTGGCGAGCGGTGCCACCTACGACCAAGTGCTGTCGCTGATCGCCAGCGCAGTCGGCAGAGGTGGACACCTTCGTCGTCCCGCGTTCGTCGTGTCGGACCGCGATCCGGCCACGGGGGTCTTCACCAAGGTCGTGAGCGCGTTGACGGAAACGACGCTTCACGACTGCGTCGCTCCACTGTTCGACGGCACTCACGATCACCTCTGGCCAGATCTCGCCCAGGACCGGCGGACGTCGTTGTCCCTCGACCAACTGCCCAGCGATCTTGCGTCCTTTTTGCGCGCCGCAGGCTTCGCCGGTTTGAGAATTGGAGCGATCGGAACTGGCACCAGCGTCAGCGGGATGCTGGTGGCCGTCGAGCCGGAATTAACGTGGATCGGAGGCATTTGGCCACCGGGCACAGAGGATCACTGGGTCCAACTGCTCGACGTCGCGACGATCGCATTCGATCGCCTGCGCGCTCATAGCCAGTTGGAACATGCGGCGTCTCATGACTCGCTGACCGGTCTGGCAAATCGGGCGAAGTTCTTCGATTCCCTGACGAAGATGATGAGCCGTACCAACGTTGCCGTTCTCTACATGGACCTCGACGACTTCAAGTCCGTCAACGATCGATACGGTCATGCCGCCGGTGATGCGCTCCTTGTCGAATTGGCAGATCGACTCCGTCGAGTCGTTCGTCCGGGTGACCTCGTTGCTCGTCTCGGAGGCGACGAATTTGCAGTTGCCCTGGGCGATGTGACGCTCGCGTACGTCGACGAACTGTTGCTGCGAATCACCGATGCGATCGGCGAGGGACTCCCTGCAGAATGCGGTGCCCAGCACATGGCGATCAGCGTCGGCGCGGCGCACCACCGTCACGTCGCAAACGACGACCTGAGCGATCGCGATGGTCCGAGTGACACGGGCGAGGTCGACACGAGGCCAGGGTCGTCGGCGGGGGATTTGGTCAGCCGGGCCGATGCTTCGCTGCTGGTGACGAAACGGCGTCAGCGGATGCGCCTCGCGAACAACGCTGGTTGAGCGAGCCGATCTCGCTCAGGAGTCGGCAGCGTTCGGATCAGCCATTGCCTCGGCGCACCCGTTCGGGTGATCAGCGACCCATCGCTGGATCTCCGCTGCGGGACTCAATTGCTCACCTCGACGCCATGCATCGAGATACGGCCACGGCCAAATCACGCCCCGCCGCACGGACCACTCGAGTCCAGGGCATGGAGGCGACAACGCGAAGTGCAGGTGACAGGCGCCGGCGCGACCGGTCATGCCGATCTGACCGAGCGGATCTCGAATGCGGACGCGGTTGCCGACCTCCAACGCTGGCTCGATCGACTCGAAGTGAGCGAAGTAGTAGCGAACGCCATCGTCGCCTCCGAGCGTGATCGATCGGCCGCCTCGGGTCGCTGGATTGTCGTCGGCTGCATTCCACTGGTCCTCGCGGCGAATCTCCAGCAGTGTTCCGTTCACCGGCGAAATGACCGTCGTCGCACAGCCACCGGCGAACACATCCGTCGCCGGGTAGTCGTGGTGTTCGCGGGAGTATCCAATATCGACGCCCGGCGCGATGAGCATCGCGTACTCGGTCACAGTTGACGCAGGAGTGGGCGCGACCGTCGGAGCAGACGTCGGTGCCACCGTGACTGTTGTCGGGACGATGGCCGCGGCAACAGTCGTGGCGGGAGCAGTCGTGGCGGGAGCAGCCGGGCCAGGTGTTGGCGCAGGGTTTGCGGCAGTGAGCAGGGTCGACGTCGTCGACGCCGAACGGTCGCTGGAACACGAGGCCAGAGCGACTAGCGCCGTCACCAATGCCAGCGTGAAGCATGCATGTCGGCCGACAAGCCGTGGACAATCGATGCTTACTCGGACCGTTCGCGTAGCCAGGCCACCAAGGTTATTGCGTCGGTGCGTAGTTCGAAACGAGCGGACCGCACCGCCGGATTCCCGCGAACGAGGCCGAGGCCGAGGAGCGAGTCCACTGTCGCGCGGTTGACCGTCAATTGGTCTCCGCCCGGCCAGTAGATCGTGGCCGAACCATTCGTCGACGCGACATCGAAGTACCGAGGCGTGGCGATATTCGCTTCGTGTTGCTCGACCAACCAGGTCAGGGTGGCTCGGCTCTCGTCGTTCAACCGGGCGTCGATTGGTTTGAACCACGTCATCGGCACCCGTCGCACCGGAGTCTCAGACTCGATCGGAGGTGCGTTCTCCTGATGTTCGTGGAGGTGATCGTTGGATGTGACCGACAACAATGCGCCAATGGTGACTTGCGAGAGCGTTGGATCGACACGGGCGTCACCGACGACGACATAGGTACTGCGCGAACCGTTGCGGTATCGACGCAGTGCCCCGGCATTGACGAGGTCCTCGACGGCTGACCAAACGGTCCGTTCGGCCATGTCGAACTTCTCCGCTATTTCGCGGAGTCGAATGTCGGGCTGTTGCGCGATTGCAGCAAGAATCAGCCCGTGCGTGCTCAAAAGATTCATTGGCCCGACCCAATCTTGGTTGATGTTTCGCCGGCGTGTGCTTCGGTTCAGCGATGTCGCTGGATCGACAGTGCACTTTAGTCCTTATTGCAATGAAATTATCGTGATTCTAGTCGTCGGAACGATTCCAGGACGGGTCGTGCGCTCATGCCATATTGTTGCGACACTGTTGCGACCGGCATCGCGAGTTGCTCGTCGACCTCTTCCGTTCAGGACGTGATGCCAGATGCTTGCCCAATCCGCTGCTGTGACTGATGTGCCGTCCGTAGGGACCTCGCCTCCACGCTTTGTTCGCGCGGACGGCCCCGACAAAGTCACCGGCAGCGGTCGATACACAGCCGATCTCACGATGACCGGGATGTTGGCAGCCAAGTTCCGCTACGCAGACGTGTCCCACGGTCGGATCACGCGAGTCGACACGACAGCGGCGCGTTCGATGCCCGGGGTCTTTGCCGTGCTCACCCAGCGGGACGTGCCCGACGTCCGCTTCGGACCGTTCGTAGCCGATCGAACCCTGTTCGCCGACGGAATCGTCCGATTCGAGGGTGAGATCGTTGCCGCGGTGGCAGCGTTGAGCCCCGAGATTGCAGCTCGGGCTGCTGCCGCGATCGTGGTGGAATACGACGAACTGCCGGTCATCACCGACCTCGAGTCGGCCCTTCGCACGGATTCAGCGCTCGTCCACGACGGATGGGCCGAATACGGCTCCGCTGATCCGGTGGTCCGCGATCGCAACGATGCCTCGTTCTCGTCGATCATCAAGGGCGACGTCGAGGTCGGTATGGCCGAAGCCGATCACATCATCGAGAGCCGCTATGTCGCCGACGGTTGCCATGCTGCACCGATCGAGCCGCGAGCAGTCGTTGCCCAATGGGAGGGCGACAAGGTCACGATCTGGACCTCGACGCAGGTTCCCTTCGACGCACGCGCTGGCGTGTGCGAGACGCTGAAGTTGCCGGCCAATCGGGTGCGGATCATCGTTCCTCATCTCGGCGGCGGATTCGGCGGCAAGTGCGGGTTCCACTATGAGGCGCATGTGGCGGCGCTTGCTCGTGCCGCCAAGCGACCCGTCCGACTCGTTTTCTCGCGTCGAGAGGAATTCCTCGCTCCCGATCGTCGCCGGGAAGGGATGATCATCGATATCACGACGGGCGTACGCAACGACGGAACGATCACATTCCGCAAAGGCTGGATCGCGATCGACAACGGCGCATACACCGCCGACGCAGGGTTCTTTCCCCAACTCGCTGCGATGCACGTGGCCGGGCCGTACAAGATCCCGCATGTCGCGATCGATGCTCACCTCGTGTACACCAACATGCAGCCGTCGGGCTCTGTCCGTGCTCCAACGGCGCCGCAGGCGTGTTGGGCGTTGGAGTCACACACCGACGAAGTTGCCAAGGCGGTCGGCATGGATCCAGTTGCATTCCGCAAGCTGAATGCCGTCGATACTGGCGCGGTTGGACCCAGCGGTCAGACGTTCGGCGAGATCGGCGTCCAGCGCTGTATCGACACGGCAACAGCGCTGGTCCGCTACGACGAAGCGATCGCCGATGACGAAGCGATCGGCGTGGCGATCGGATGGTGGCCCAGCTTCGCGGTCCCGTCGGGCGCCTACATCAAGATCGACGGCGATGGATCGGGCCAGATCATCACCGGAGCCCAGGAGTGCGGTACCGGTGCCGTCATGACGCTTCGTCAACTGGCGGCCGACGAGCTTGGGATGGACCCGACCAACTTTCAGTTGATCTATCAGGACACCAGCGTTGCCCCCTACGACATGGGTGCCACGGGCTCGCAGACGCTGTTCAACAATGGTCGGGCCGTCGTTGCTGCGGCGGGCCAGATCGCCGACCAACTTCGCAACCTGGCTGCAGACTTCCTCGAAGCCGCGCCTGGTGACATCGTGCTCGCCGACGGACATGCCCACGTAGCAGGTTCGCCGACAACGGCTGTCTCGATTGTCGAACTCGCAGGGATCGCCGCTGGATCCGAACTCCTCATCGGCCACGGCTCCGGCACCCCTCCCGCTGCGCCGCCGTTGGTCGGGTCCAGTTGCGTTGGCGATCTCGGGATGGCCGCGTTTGTCGCTCCGCAGTTCTCGTGCCATGCGGTACGAGTCCGGCTGGATCGTGACACCGGCGTGGTTCGGGTGCTCGAAGTTGGCGCGGCGCATGATTCCGGAACGATCATCAACCACGTCGGAGCGGTCGGCCAGGTGGAAGGCGGAGTGTTGATGGGAATCGGGCAGGCGTTGACGGAAGGGACCCAATACGACGAGAGCGCTCGACAACGCAACGCGGGGCTGCTCGAGTACAAGTTGCAAACGTGCGCCGATGCCCCTCCGATCCATACCAGCTTTGTCGAGATCGCCACCCCCGATGCTGGTCCTCGCGGAGCCAAGGGATTGGCCGAAGCACCGAACGTCGCCACCGCCGCTGCGATTTCGAATGCACTCGCCAAGCTGATCGGCCGACCGGTCCGACAACTTCCGATGACCGCAGAGCGAGTGTGGGAGGCGATGCAGCGATGAGTGCGCTCGACAGTTTCTCGATCGCGACGTCTGTTGAACAAGCCATCGCCGCGCTCGCCGCAGGTGCCCGCCCAATTGCCGGCGGCAGTGATCTCGTGGTCGGTGCCCGACACGGAAAGGCGCCACTTCCCGAAGCGATCGTCGCGATCGATCGGCTGGCGGAACTGGCCGAGATCACGGCGTGGTCGACCGCTGGAGCCGGAGTCGGTGTCGAGGGCGGAATCCGAGTCGGTGCCCTCGTGTCACACGCAACGTTGATGACGAACGCCACGATCGGTAATGACTACAGCGCACTCGCGGATGCGAGCGCGCTCGTTGGTTCGCCGGCAACGCGCAACGTCGGCACGATCGGCGGCAACGTGATGAACGCATCGCCCGCGATGGATACCGGAGCCCCACTCGTCGTGCTCGGCGCAGCAGTCGAGCTCCGCTCGGTCCGCGGCATCCGCACGCTGTTCGTCGGTGAACTGTGGACCGGTCCAGGCCGCACGTGCGCCGCCGCGGACGAGTTGTGTACTGCGATCCTGCTGCCGACGCGTCCCGCCGACTCGGGCAGCGCGTATGTCCGATTGGAGTATCGGCGCTCGATGGAGATCGCCGTGGTTGGGGCTGCTGCCTCGGTGACGTTGGCCGCCGACGGTTCGATTTCGACTGCTGAAGTTGCCTTGACCGCTGTTGCACCCACCATCGTTGCCGTCGCTGGTCTCGACGTCGTCAACGGACTCGACGTCGAACAGGCAGCCGTGCTCGTTGCCGAGATGGCTTCGACGCAGGCGTTGCCGATCAGCGACCTCCGCGCAAGCGACCGATATCGGCGACATTGCGTTGGCGTGATGGCTCGTCGCGCGTTCGAAGCAGCCGCCCGTCGCGCTGGCGGAGATTCGATTGCAGTCCCCGTCAACCGCGCCCTTGGAATTGGAGCAGCACGATGAACGTGCCCGTCAGCATTTCGTCATCCGCCAAGGTCAGCTTCGACCTCTGCGTCAACGGGATCGACTATTCCGTCACCGTCGATCAGGGGCGCAATCTGGTCAGCGTGCTCAGGACCGAGATCGGCCTCACCGGCACGAAAGAGGGTTGCGATGATTGCGAGTGCGGGGCATGCATGGTGCTGCTCGACGGCCAACCCGTCAACTCGTGCTCGTACCTGGCAGTCCAGGCGCAGGGGCGATCGATCACCACGATCGAAGGAGTGATGGAAGGCGACGCGCTGCACCCGTTGCAGCGCAACCTGTTGGACGCCGGCGGTGTCCAGTGCGGCTTCTGCACGCCGGGGATGATCATGTCCGCCACTGCGCTGCTGGAGCGGAACCCGTCGCCGACCGAGGAAGAGATCCGGATCGGGTTGTCAGGCAATCTGTGCCGTTGCACCGGCTACGCCAAGATCGTCCAAGCCGTGCAAGCAACCGCGAACGGCCTCTGATCCCTCAAGAACTGCCGACGGCTGCCCGATAACCCTTTCGAGCGAAGGGTGGATGTTGGATGTCGAGCACGCATGAGGATGCCCCCGCGCACGGTCTGTTGGTGGCCAGTCCGTCGCTGCCGGCCTACGAATCGCCCCGACTGCCGGATGCGGTTCGGACGGCTCCCAAGCCAATGCCGACGGCACCGATCGTGGGTCCGCCACCCACGCAACCCTCGATTCGACAGGCTGAAGCACCAAGGCGGCGGGTCATGCCAGTCCTGTTGCTGCTGGTGGCACTCGGCATCGGCGGCACCGGCGCGTACTTTGCTTTCACGAAGCTGAAAGATGCTGCTCCCGACCGGCCAGCCGCACCCGAGCGGGCCGATCTGGAATCGATCATCGGCGAACCTGTGGCGAGCACAAGTCCCACGTTCGTCGGCCAGATCGCCAGTGACCTGCCGGTCAGCGTGTTGGTCACCTTGCCCGAGATGGTGAAAGAACGGCCGAATTATCGAGTCATGTCGTTCGTCGAAACCTCCCGAGAGGTCGGTTCGAATGACGGGGTACCGTTCACCCAAGACATCGTGCTCACCGCCGAAGTTGACTACGTGACCCCGATCGCACAGTTCAGGTTCAACTTCGCAGGCGTGAATCCCGGCGACCGTAGCGCGATCCAGACAAGCGACTCGTTCTATGCGTCGAGTCCCGTCTACGGCGCACCGTGGTCTCGATCTCCGCGTGTCGCCGAAGCGGTCGGCTTGTATTCACCGAGCCACGTCGAGATGTACCACGAGGTCGTCACTCCGCAGGTTCTCGCCGCAGCGACGGCCGTGGTCGAGACCAAGGAGTTCATCGGCGAAGTTCCGGTGACCACCTACTCGTTCGACGTGCCCGCCAGCCAACTCGAACCGTTTGCTACGACAGACGCCGAGGCCCAGCAGGTGGAGGCGGTCCTCGGAGAGGGGTTGATGAACGCTCGCGTCACGCTCAGCGTCGATGCCGACGGACTCCTGCGGGTCTACGACATCAGACTCGACGAACAAGCCTGGGTCCAGGCGATCGCAATATCGGGCCGGGAGATGTCGTTTTTTGTCAGTCTCCGCACCGAAGTGCTCTCGACCTCGAACGAGCCGAGCACGATCACCCCGCCTGTCGACTTCGTCGACGAGTGATCCCCGCCGCCCCGAACTCCTCCTGCCGTGAGCCTGTGGAGGGTTTCGTGCCCGGCCTACACGAGCAGGAAACACTCCACACCCGTCCTGTGGAGGGTTTCGTGCCCGGCCTACGCGGGCAGCAAACCCTCGGCATCGACAGTGTCGAGGGTTTCGTGACCAGGTCAGCGGGGGCCCACCTCGTGCATTGCGTCGAGACGGTCGAACATGCCGAGGCGCAGTCGGCCGCTGTCCATGACCCGCCCGCCGGCGCCGTACATCGCGCCGCTCTTGGGCATTGGTGACGGCGGGGACTTGGCGAACTCGACGGCCTCGGCGAGATCGCTGGCGAACGCCTCGGCGATGCCGGGCTGGGTGTTCGGGCGGGTGATGCAAAAGTGAAACGCCGGCGGCATTTGCAGGCCGTTCATCCGCCAACCTCGATCGGCAAGGCCGTCATTGACGTGGAAGATGTCGATGCCGCTGCCTGGCGCGGCCTTGATCGCGATGTTGAACAGGGAGTCGCCGATCAGTTCCAGTTCCGGGTGTGAGCGCACTGCCGCCTTCACTGCGTCGGCGGTCCGGAAGATGTCTGCTGCGAGGCTCCGGTAGCCCTCGCGACCCATGTGCAGCATCGATGCCCAGGTCGCGGCGATCAGGCCGCCTGAGCGACTACCACCCATGCTCGGCGACGAGTACATCCCTCCGGGCCAGCCCTCGATCATGAAGTACTGCTCGCGACGCAGGGTCTTGGGCTGGAACAGCAGAACCGAACTTCCCTTCAATGCGTAGCCGTACTTATGGGTGTCGGCAGACAACGAGGTCACCCCGGCAACGCTCAGGTCGAACGCTGGTACCGGGTAGCCGAGGCCCTTCGCCCACGGGAGGATGAATCCGCCGAGGCATCCGTCGACGTGGAGGCCGAGATCGTGCTCCAACGCAATCTGGCCGAGTTCGGGAATCGGGTCGATCAGACCGTGCGGGTACGTACCGGCGGTTCCGATCAGGGCAACGGTGTTCGGTCCGACGTGATCCCGGACGAAGTCGAGGTCGACCACATATTGATCGGTGACGGGCGCCTTGACGACGTCGATCCCGAAGTAGTGGAACGCCTTGTCCAGCGCTGGATGCGCGGTCACCGGCATGATCACCTGGGCATGCTCGATGCCCTTCACATTGCGACCCCACTCGCGGTAGGTCAGCATCGCGGTCACGAGGCTCTCGGTCCCACCCGATGTCAGCAGTCCGCCTGTGGTGCCCTCGGGGCTGGTGTCGCCGTTCAGCATGTCGGCGGTCATCGCGATGATCTCGGCCTCCATCTTCGTCGCGCTCGGGTACATATCGCGCTGCAACACGTTCGAGTGCGCGTAGAACGCGTATGCCTCGACCAGAAACGCGTAGTGATCGTGGTCGCCGCTGTAGATGCTGCCGCTCACCCGGCCGCTGTCGCCGAGGCTGTCCTCCAGTGCCGACATCTCGCGAAGCTCGCCCAGGATCTGATCCCGACTGACTCCGGTCTCAGGCATTGCATCATGCACCTGATACGTGCCGGCATAGGGGTGCATCGGCGAGATCGGTCGGCTGGGCTTGTCGTCGTTCGTCATCGTGTGGTCTCCGAGGCAGTGGGTGTCGATGTGGCGGGTGTTGGGGCGGCGGGTGTTGGGGCGTTGAGCGATCGATAGATCGGCGCATTGCGGGTATGGAAGTCGACGAAGTGAGTGAGTAGTCGTTGGTACGTCGCAGTGTTCGTCGGGTCCGGTTGGTGCACCTCTGCGGTGGTCAAGAGATGTGCGACTTCGTCGAGGCGAATGCTGCCAGCCCCGACGAGGGCGAGCAATGCTCCACCGTGGGCGTTCGTCGAGGTCGAGTTCGCGAGCCGCCGAACCGGGACACCGAAACAGTCGGCCAGGATCTGGCCCCAGAGCGGCGAACTCGCTCCGCCACCGCCGAAGCTGACCTCGGTATAGGCACGTCCAGCCAACGCCGAGAAGTGGGGTAGTAGCCAAGCGGCGTTCATCGAGACGCCTTCCAGCACGGCCCTGGCCATCTGTCGTCGGTCCGAGTTCAGGCCGAGGTTGACGAACCCGCCCCGCATCCGCCCGTCGTATCGCGGCGCCATCGAACCGAACAGCCACGGCAGGAACATCACCCCGCCGGATCCGCATTCCGCAGTCGCCGCGGCGGCGAGCACCCGATCGAACGCGTCGTCGGGTGCCGCGTGGCCGAGTCCGTCATTCGGGTACACGAAGCCGTTGACGAAGGTGTCCAACGCCTTACCGCCGATGCCGTTCTCCGCGACGAGGAAGTATGTGCCGGGAATGGGACTGGGCGCAGAAGTCAGGCCGTGTTCGGGGTCCAGGCTCTTGTTTGGCAGATGTGTCGCCATGACGGTCGTCGTTCCGATGATCAACCCGCATGTCGACGAATCGGTCGCGCCCGTCCCAACGGCGGACGTCACCGAATCAATCGTTGCATCTGCAACAACCGCCCGGCTGGAGACGCCGAGGTGGTCGGCAGCCTCTGCTGTGACGACACCGCGCGCCGATCCCATCGGGACGAGCGTTGGCAACTTCGCTGCGTCGATGGTGGACATCGCGAGCAGTTCGTCGCTGTAGGTCGTGGTTCCCCACGTGCGGTTGTCGATGCACATCATCGGGAACATCGTGTTCTGAGTCGCCGTCACGGTGCCGGTCATCCGCGCTGCAATCGCGTCCATCGGCTCCACGAACGCCGATGCGGCGGCGTACACGTCGGGCCATTCGTTGCGGATCAACGAGATATGGCCGATGTCGTCGTTGCCAGACGGTGACATTCCATGAATGTCGAGCCAGCTGGGTGCTGTCTCAGCCGATGCGATTGCCGGATGATGCCGACGTCCTCGACTGTCCATCCACATGATCGCATTCGCGAGCGGCTGACCGGCCTGGTCGACGGCGACGGTGGACGAGTACTGGCTCGTGACTGCCAGCAACCCGATGTCGTCTGGACGAAGGTGAGTCTGCGAACGGGCGCGACGGGCGCATCTGCCGATCGCCGACCACCAACGGTTCGCGTCCTGCTCGACTCCGCCATCGTCGGTGAAGATCAGCGGCAAGACCTCGCCAGCGGTCGCTAGGACCAGACCGGACGCGTCGACGATCGCAACCTTGACCCCCGTCGAACCGAGATCGATCGCCATGACACAGGTGCTCACCGAGCGCACAATAGGCGGATGGACGCCTCACCGAACCACGCATCTTGTGGCTACACGTGTGACCACACTGAGGGAGCTGCATAGATGAGAACGGTCGGAGTCAGAGAATTCAGAGATCAGGCCACGACGATTCTCGCTGCCGGTGAGACACTCGTGATCGAACGCCACGGCGAGCCGATCGGTTTCTTTGTACCGATCACGGCGGCAGACCGTCCTGCTGGTCGAGAGGCATTGGGTCGGCTGGGCGGTCTCGTTGACTCAATTCTCGATCGAGTCCGAATCGACGAGGACGAGCTCGTCCGTGAGGTCACCCGCGGCGGTCGCGCTCGCTGATGCGGCTGGTCGTCGACACGAGCGTCCTCATCGGTGAATTGCTGAGGGCGACCGGCCGACAACGCATTGCCGACGAACGGTTGGAGCTGTTCCTGCCAGAGCGACTGTGGGGCGAGACCAAGGTCGAGCTTCCTCGACGGATTGCCGCGTTTGCCCGCCGACGAGGACTGGATCGATCCGTCGGCGCCGAGTTGGCGACGGCATGCCTCGAAGCCGTCGAAGCGAACGTTTTCGTTCTCGACGACGCGATCTACTCGCCTGTGGAAGACGAAGCACGCGCCAGATCGCTGCGTGATCCGGCCGACTGGCCGGTCGTCGCCAGTGCGCTGGTCCTGGCGGCCGACATCTGGACCAACGACAACGACTTTCTCGGCACCGGTGTTGCGACCTGGACGATCGAAACGTTGCGATCGTGGCTGGACCGACACCCCGTTGGATAACCGCACGTCAACCGCTTCTTTCGGCAATGTTGTCGGGGTGACGTTCCGTCAGCGTGGCCTGCTGCTCTAAAGTGATCAGCGCTGCCGGCATCGTCGCGTGGCACGGCAAGAGGGACGTTGACTCATGGGCTTGATGAACAAAATCCGCAACGAATTCGTCGACATCATCGAATGGATCGACGATTCACGGTCCACGCTGGCGTGGCGCTTCCCGCGGTATCAGAACGAAATCAAGAACGGGGCACAGCTGATCGTCCGTGAGGGTCAGAAGGCGATCTTCGTCTACCGCGGCGCAATGGCCGACCAATTCGACCCCGGCCACTATGAGCTCAAGAGTGAAAACCTGCCGATCCTGAGCACGCTGCAGGGCTGGAAGTACGGCTTCGACAGCCCGTTCCGCAGCGAGGTGTATTTCATCAACACCCGCCCGGTGACCAGCCTGCGCTGGGGAACCCCGACCCCCGTTACGGTCCGCGACCCAGACTTCAAGATGGTCCAGGTCCGGGCCAACGGCTTGTGCGTGGTCAAGATCGCCGACCCCGTCATCTTCATGAAAGAGGTCATCGGCACCGACAGCAATGTCGATATCGAAGAGATCTCCGAACTGCTGCGCCGGGTCATTTCCCTCGCGTTCTCCGACATGGTGCTGGCGACCGGCCTCGGCGTGATCGACCTCCAGGGCCGCCAGGTTGAACTGGCCGGCAAGCTACGCGAGTTCGTTCAGGAACGCGTCGACGACGAGTACGGCCTGGAGATCCCAGACATCACGATGAACATCTCGTTGCCCGACGAGATCACTGCCGCGATGACCCGTGGCGTCGCCCGCGGTGTCGAAGAGGGTGGCTTCCTCGACAACGTCGGCTCGATGGATCGGTACCAACAGGCCAAGGCTGCCGAGGCAATGGTTGCAGCGGCAGGCAACCCCGGCGGTGGCGCGGCCGGTGCCGGTTTGCAACTCGGTCTCGGTGTTGCGATGGGCGGCCAGATGGCCCAGATGATGGGCGGCGCGATGGCACCATCAGCGCCGGCTGCGGCCCCGGTTGTCGCTGTAGCGGCACCGCCGCCGCTGCCCGGCCAGGCGTTGTATCACGTCGATGCCGGTGGTCAGCCGGGCGGCCCGTTCAACCTGGCTCAGATGCAGTCCGGTATTGCCGGCGGCCAAGTGGTGGGAACCACGCTGGTCTGGACCCAGGGTATGGGCGAATGGATGCCGGCCCAGAGCGTGCCTGCGCTGCAGGTGTTTTTCTCCGCTCCGCCGCCATTGCCGCCGTCGGCCGCAACGCCGCCTCCGATGCCTCCGAGCTCCACCCCTCCAAGCGCAGGCTGAGATGAGCGACCCGGGCAACCCGCCGCCGCCTCCGCTACCGTCATCGGCCGGTGGTCCGCCGCCCCCACCTCCGCTGCCGTCCGACGCGCCGACGTCGGCACCGCCAACTCCTCCTCCGCCGCCACCGTCTGCCGCGTCAGCGC
>JANOQU010000350.1:0-4438 GCA_031422355.1 Actinomycetes bacterium | reverse complement strand
GCGACAACCTCCCCTGGACCCAGAACTCCGCCTACCGCGACGGGTTCTGCACCGACGCCGTCTGGGGCACACGACCTCTCGACATCGTCACGCACTACACCACTGCTTTCCTTCGCGACACACTCAACGCCGACCCCGAAGCTCGGGCCACCCTCGCAGGCCAGCAGCCCACCCTCGACAACGTCGAGTGTGTTGCGAAGGAACGCCGTGGTGTAGTGCGTGACGACGTCGAGCGGTCGTGTCTCCCAGACGGCGTCGATGCAGATCCCGTCGCGGTAGACGGAGTTCTCGACCCACGGAAGGTTCTCGCATGGGTCGACGAAGAGAAAGTGGCCTGCGCCGGGAAAGCTGACGAGCGTCTTGTTCTCGCTACCCACATGGTCGTAGGTGAGTTTCGTGCCCCACGTGTAGGGAGTGCCTTCGTCGATCGTTCCGCCCATGGCCATGATGGGAACCTCGAGCTCTGCGAGGCCGCGCTGATCGAAGGGGTACGCGTCGCCTGCCAGCGAGATGGCGGCCTTGACTCGCGGGTCTCCGGACGACGGCCACAGACCGGAGGGGACCACGTCGAGTCCGGCTCGCACGGCCATGTCCGACTCGTTGGGAATGGGAGCGCAGAAGAAGTTGAGGGGATCATCTTCTGTCAGTGCCGCGCACCGGGTCTTGTAGGCGGCGAAGTCGAATTGCGCGCCGGCAGCCGCGAGCGCGGTGTACCCGCCGTAGGAATGGCCTACGACGGCGACGTTGTCCAGGTCGATCATTCCGGCCAGCGCTTCTCCGGCTTTGGTCAGTTGTTCCGCATAGTCGATGGTTCGATGAATGTCGACAGGCCTGTCGATCAACTCCTGCCAAAATTCGGTGACTGATCCGTCGAAGCTCTCGTTGTGTTCGGGAGCGAGAACGACATAGCCCTGTGACGCGTAGTGCTCCACCAGCGTGCTGTAGACGATCGGGCTCAGCGCGTAGCCATGGGAGAAGATCACGAGCGGGTACGGCTCATCGGTCTGTTCCGGTTGAGCGTCGGCGAGCGCTCGGCCGACGCTGGTGATCTGGTCGCCGGGCGTGATCTGTTCGTCGAACTTGTTGGGAGCGGTGTATTCGACCGGCTCCGGCTCGGAGGTCGTACGAACAGCGGGGTACCACGCTCGCACCGTCAGGAGTTGCTCCTGTGCGCCGGTGGTGGTGAAGACGCGATAGCCGACCCCGTGGCTGCCCGGGGCCGCGTAGGTGAGCGGCAGTGTCGGGGCCGCCGTCGTCGAGGAAGTGGACGGTTGCTCCGATGAGCACCCGGCAGCAAGGAGGCCGGCAGAAACGACAGCTGCGAGGCCGCGGAAGGTGGCGACGAGTAGATCGCGATGGTGATGGTGATGATTCAAGGGTTTTTCTTTTCTGTAGATGGGTTGGAGGGTTGGGGGTTCAGGACGAACCAGCTATCCGACGTCGCGGCGCAGGGTTCGGACGGCGCCGGCGGCGAGCGGGATCACCACCCAGAAGAGGACCGAGACCGAGATCTGGCGAACGTGACCGCCCCAATCGTTGTCGAGCACCCAATTCCAGGTTGTCGCCGTGTCGAGCCAGTCAGCGACCAGCTTCGATGCGGTGCCGAGAAGCGCGAACGCGGCGTTGAGGGCGAAGTAGGCGGCGATGGCCGTCGCCGAGCTGTGCAGCAGTGCGCCCACAGCGACGCCCCCGAGGACATTGAGGAGTACATAGAGCAGATAGCCGGTGATGTCGCCGACGCTCAGGGTTCCCTCCAGAGTACGGCCCGATGCCGCCGCCAGCCCGAGGCCGGCGGCGGTGACCACCCCGCCGAAGACCGCAGTGCCACTCCCCAATATCAGCGACGCCGCCAACTTGGCGTTGACAACTCGGATGCGTCGCGGCTCCTGGGTGAACGTGGTCATGATGCTGCGGTGGCTCCATTCGCCTGTGAGCATCAGGATCCCCACAACAGGCAGGAGGATCACCTGTGCGATGGAGGCGACCTCGAGGTAGCTCGTGTAGGTCTGGTCGAACCTCGCGGAGGCGAGGATCGGCGCCAGCATGATCCCAGCGGTCGACAGGGCGACGAGCGCGAGGAGCCAGCGGGCAGCACGGGTATCGGTGGCCTTGGCCCACTCGACCCGGACGAGCCGTGAGAATGGGATCGGTCGTGGGGCCGACGGTGCCGCGTCGATGCCGAGGGTTCGGGGGGAGAGTGACGTGGTCATGCTGCAACCTCCTCGGCTGGAGCCGCCTTGGCGGCGGTGAGGGAGAAGAACAGCGGCTCCAGCCCGCTTGAGTCGGACTGACGCAACTCGGTGAGCAGCACCTGGTGGTCGCGAGCGACGCCCGCCAGCACCTCCGTGGTGACCCGACCTCCGCAGACGTCTTTGTCAGCGCCGTTGGCCCCGAGGAAACCGGTGATGGTCCCGGGTTCGCAGCGCAACGAGACGTCGCGCACGACCGGCATTTGTTTGTAGCTCTTGGTCAGAGCGGTTGTCGTGATCATGTGACCAGCCTGAACCGGCCGGTGCGCCGCCGCATCGGGCGAACGGCCACGATCCGATGTCCGAAGGGACGCCCGGCCGCTTCCGGCTTCTCGCCCTTCGTTGGTTGCGTTGTCGACTTTCGTCGATGCTGCAACGGGCTCGATCATGTCGCCGGCCACACCCCAATCGATCGTCTGTCGGATTGCTCACCCTTACCCGTAAGTGAAATATCCGCAACGACCGCCAGACCGATCTCGAGCGCTATCGAACCCCCGCCGGGCACTCACGATGCGCCCGGCGTCCCCTCAGCGCTCGGCGCTGCTCGCAACCGATGAGGTCCAGTCGATCAGCGTGCGAGCGAACAACGCGGGGTCCTGGGCGTGCATGAAGTGGCCCATCTCGGGGAACCTGCGGTACTCGATCTGCTGTCCGGCACCAGTGACGAACTCACCGACCGCCTTGGCCTGCAGGTCCGACAACGCCCCCTGTACATGACCTGTCGACTCGACGATGCGGAAGAAGTGGTGGGTCAACAGCACCGGAACGTTGACAGCGGACAACATCGACGCATGGTCGCAGCCGGCCATCAGCGTGCCGGACGACGTGGCACGCCCCCATTCGGGGTCGTACTCGCGCAGGTTCTGCGGAGGATCGACGGGCCACTCACGACCCACGAGATGCGCTGGCAACTCGCTGGCCGCCGCAGATCGCATTCCCGCCCAGTCCCCGATGGACCATTGGTCACCCAACCACTTGTTCCACAGAGCGAAGATCGGTCCCGCACCCTGCGAAGCGGAGTGCCCGATCACCGGTTCCCGCTCGGAGGCGAACAGCGGCGGATCCTCGTACAACGCGGCAACAATCTGCCCCGGTTTGGCGAAGGCCGACAACCATGCCGACAGCACACCACCCGACGACAAGCCACTCACGATCACCGGGCGGCCGATGACGAGGTCGATGAAACGGACCAGATCGTTGCCCATGTTGTCGACCGTGTAGCGACCAGGCGTCCACGTCGAGCGACCCTGACCTCGAAGGTCCACGGCGAACACCTCGAAGTGTTCGGCGAGCAATGGCATCACGGACTCGTATCCCCACCACGATTCGGATTGCGCGGGGATGAGTAACAACGCCGGCGCGCCTCGATTCCCCGTTGTCGCGTAGTTCATGCGGATCTCACCCAGATCGACGCGCTGTTCCACGTACGCATGAGGCACGAAGGTGTGCTCCCGGTCTTCGGCTTCGAGTCCGACCTTCACCGCGTCTCCTGACGTATCTCGGGGACGACCGACGGCTGTCCGCAGCGCACGTTAGACCGCGCCGGTACCGCGCTCGGGAAGAATCGTCGAAGTCCGCGGGTGTGCACCAACCGAGGCCGTCGTCTCCGTCCTCGATGAGGTTGCGGTGGAGCTCGTCGACGATGTCGGCGGACCACAGCGCGCGATACATCCCACGCTCGGCCAGGCGGAGCAGGGTGTCACGGAGGTGTGCGGGGTAGAGCACACACGTGTCAAGCACGACTGCGAAGGGCACGGATCCTCAGCGGGTGCGCTTGGGCGTCGCGGTCCGTTCGTACATGTCAGCCTCATCCGCAATCTCGACCATGCGATCGAGCGCCGCACGGCGTTCACCCGAGGCGCGTTCGCGATATGCCAGCAAGTCGGCTAGGCGCACCCTGCGATGACGCCCCGGCTGTTCGAACGGGATCTCCCCTGTTTCGAGGAGCTTCACCAACGTCGGCCGGCTGACGCCGAGCAGGTCGGCAGCCTCTTGCGTCGTCAGCCGTTGATGCACGGGCGCGATGGTCACCGCTTGGCCACTTGCCATCGCCTCAACCGAAGTCCGTTAGAAGTTCCGTTAGAAGTCGGGCCGGTGAACGACGAAGCCCTGGCCGCCATAGTGGCTGACCAGGGCTTTCTTAGTGGCGGGGGCAGGATTTGAACCTGCGACCTTCGGGTTATGAGCCC
>JANOQU010000349.1:0-4678 GCA_031422355.1 Actinomycetes bacterium | reverse complement strand
GTAGGTGCCGCCGTAGATGACCTGCGACGTGATCGTCGTACCGGTCGCGGACAGCAGCGACACCAGAACGAGTCCGTTTGCAACGGCAAGACCGGTGACACTGTCGGTCACGGTGCCGGTGATGGTGGCCTGCGGTGCGAGCGAACCGTCGATGTTGGCAACGTTCGCGTCAGGGCCGACCGTGACCGTGGTGGCCGTGGCCAGCGAGTTGGCGCCGTTGTAGAAACTGGGCACGAACGTGTATCGATCGAACCCGATCTTGTAGGTGCCAGCCGGTAGGTAGGTGGTGTACGTACCGTCTAGCGCGCATGTCGTGTTGGCAGGGACACTGGCGCCAGCAGTCGTGTAGACGGCAACGGTGAAGTCACAATTGGTGCTTCCGGGAAAGGTCGGAACGAGCACGGCGTTGGTGGCCGAGTTCCGGACCTTGCCAGAGATCGTCGACTTCTTGGTCAAGGCAATGTCGACACCCGTTGCATCGGCGATCGCAGTTGCCGTAACGGCCGTTGCAGCGCCAATCGTCGCGGAGTTCTCGTAGAACTCGCCGATGTACTTGGTACCGCCCGGCAGGCTGAACCAGAAGGTGTCCGCGGCACCCACCTTGTACGAAGATCCGTTGGTGACGTAGAAGCTGTAGACACCGCTGGCGTTGGTGTTGGTTGACGTGACGTATGCACCGGCGCTCGTGTACAGGCGCACGTATGCCACTGGCAGCGGTAGCCCGCTGGCTTCATCCGTGACAGTTCCGGTGATGACCGGGTTTCGCTGCAGCGTTGCGTTGGCGGTGGTCGTGTTGCCGACCGTCGTGACCACCGGGGTGGCGCCGCCGAGCGCTGGCGAGTCCGCGAAGTACTCCGACGCGTAGCCGTAGGCCTCGAACAACACGTTGAACGAGCCGGACGGAAGTTTGTTGATCCGGTAGGCGGTTCCGAATGGCTGGCAACTGTTTCGCTCCCAATCGCCGACTGTCGGAGTCACGGTGACGCAATATGTCGCCCCGCTGAAAATCGCCGGAGCCGAGGCAAGCACGGTGCCCGCAATGGCCGACTCGACGCTCAATGCGACGTTCGTCGGCGCACTGATTCCCCCGGCGACGGTGACGAAATCGGCACCCGTCTGTCCCAATCCGTGATCATCGAACGTTTCGGATACGTAGCCCACTGCCGTCACCGTCACCACATAGTCGCCGTCGACCAGACCAACAAGCCGGTATGAGCCATCGGCCAGCGTCGACGTCTGCGAGACGGGGAAATCATCGCCGGGGATGTATGCCTTGACGACCGCGCCACCGATCGGGTTACCGGTGGCTTGGATCGTGACGGTTCCGACAATCGCGCCAGACGGTGTCAGGACGGCATCGATGCCGGCTGTGTCCTGGCCGTCGACCACGGGGACGAGTGTGGCGGTCGCCGCATCAGCGTCGTCGTAGTACTCCAACGTCCACGCTTGCCCGCCGAACCGGATCTGGTAATCGTCGGTGGTCAATGGGGCCAGCGTGTATGTGCCGTCCGCTGCCGACGTGGTCGAGATGTTGCAGTACCAGAACGTGCTGAAGGAGTTGAAGCACGCCTGAACCGGCTCGCCTGCGATCGGGTTGTTGGATTCGTCGCGAATCGTCCCAGAGACCGAACCGCCGAGCGGCGCGACGAGTTCCACGATCTCGATTCCAGTGCCGACCGAAACGATTGCTGCTTCCGGCCCGAAGTGGCGCCCGTCCGTCGTCGAGCCACCGACGAAGTAGTCGTCGGGTTCCAGCCCGCGAATCTCAAAGGTTCCGGTCGGCGAGCAACGCTCGCCGTAGGACGCTGCACTCCAGTACACGCAACTCGCCACGGGCAGGCCGGTCGCGCCAGACACGACCTGGAGGTCGATCCCGCCCGACGCCGCCGGCGTGAGCGCACCGTTGGCTACGGTTTCGTTGCCGACAGTCACGTTGACCGGTGTTGCCGCCGCGTAGAAGATGGTGTCCTCGAAATACTCGCCGCGAACGGGCGGGAGGCTTCCGTTGTCGCTGAGTACGTCGAAGTAGACCTGGTACGCACCGGGGGCCAGACCGATGGTCTCGTAGTCGCCGGTCGCATCGGTGCACGCCGCGTCGTCGAAGTACAGAGACGAGTCATCGAGCGAGGAGACGTCGACGCAGACACCCTCCACTCCGATGGACGGAGCCGAATCACTTACTACCGTTCCGCCGATGGTTCCACCGGGACTCAGGGCGAAGCTGGCGACGAAGTCATACCCCGGCTGCACACACACTTCCCGCCAGACCGTGCCCGCGTATGTGCCGGTTGGGTCGGTGACAGAGATGTCGTAGCAGCTGCCCAACACGTCGAACGAGAAGCCGCCGGCGGCATCGGTGACGACTTCGACCTCGGGCACCAACGGTCCGCAACCGCCATAACACGACTCGGTGACCACGACCCGGACCCCTGGCAGTGGCGCATCGGTTGCCTTGACTCGAACGTCACCAGCGATCCGGCCAGTCAGCGGCGGCGCGGCCCGCACAGGTTCCACATTGATTGCGCACACGCCCGCGAACAACGCCAGCGTCAGAGAAACAACCACGATAGATCTGGTCTGCATTCGATTCATTGAGAACTCCCGCCTCGAATTATTCGTGGAACATAGCAGGGTGAACTTGCGTCGATAGACACGATCCTCCGGGCGCGTAAAGGGCGCGTAAAGCCCCGCTAGCTGCGAAGGGCCGGGCTTCTGATACGCCGTCAGATTCCGGTGGTCGGTTCGCGTTCTGGCCGGTCCGTCGTATCCGGCCGTGTCTCGTCGGAGGTCAGCGGCCCCAGAGCGCTGTCACGGGAATCGCAGAGATTCGGTCGCTGAGTTGAAGGCGCAACGTTCCGGTATGCAGGACGACGCCGTGTGCGAACCGGTCGCCGAGACGGTCGCGGAGGTACATCATGTGCCGGTGGCAATCGCGCCAACCACGAACGACTCCAGCAACGGGCGGACCCTCACGCGTCACCCTCGATCAGTGACGAGGTCCGGCATCAGTCCAGCGATGTGCTCATGTCCATCGTCGGTGGGTGTTCCCGAATCCTCGTCGACTAGACCGGCGTGGCCTGCTGCGAACCAACCTTGTTGTTGTGGGTCGATGAACGTCGCCTCATACTCGGCCGCGACGACGCCAAGTATCTCATTTGCTTCCTGCACGCTGGTCGAGCCATCGATGGGCAGACCGACCGGCCCGATTACGATCAGCGCAATATCGGGCAGCACGTTGCGGATCTGCTGGAAGGTGGCCCTGGCACCTTGACCGATCGCTTCGGCACTCAGCCCGAAGTCGTTTCGGCTGCCGAACACGATCACCGTCTGAATGTCGGGTCTGATGACGTCGTCCACAAGGTTCTCGAACGTCACACCGTCCTCGCCAGGACTGGCGTATCCACCACTCGGGACTGTCGCGATTTTGAACGCTGTGGTCTGCCCGGAGTCGCGAATGGACTGTTCGAGGACGCCGACCCAGGACCGGGCACCCTCGCCACCCGCACCCAGCACACCCTTGGTCCAGTCGTCACCGATGATCGCGACGCGAGCGTCGGCGTCACTGAACCGGAGCGTGGTTGTTGTCGTCTGCTGGGCAAACTCCGCAGCCCGGGTGGTGGTCGTCGAACTCACTGCAAATTCTTCGAGCCGAACTGCATCGCCGGGCGCGTCCCGGGAGCAGGTGGCGAGGGCTGTGCCTGCTCCGGCCGCGAAAAACACCACCGCCGCGAGGTGCACGATGCTCTTGCGGCTCAGCGGCGCCATGGATGGCGAGGCTATCGGTCATGCGATTCGTACAGCCCGGGCGAAGGGCGTCACAATGTTGAAATCGCTACAGTGCACACGTGAAGAAGCCGTGGCTCTTGCCACTTATCATTCTCGCAATCGCAGCGCTGGCGGGCGTGGCCGTGGCGGGTAATCCCTCTGACGGGGACAAGACGCGCCTCACCGCCGAGGACGAAGTCGCCGTCACATCCGCTGTGACGACGTCGACCATCGCAGGTGGCCCGCCCGCCACGGCGGATTTCGTCGTCGCCGCAACAGCAACCACCGTCATATACATTCCACGCACCACGACGACGACCGCGATTCCAATCACCGTGCCCGCCTCGGTCACCATTGCGCCTACGGTGCAGACCATTCCGTCCACGATCCGTCCGGTCCCACCAACGACCGCTAGGCCGGCCGCCACAATACCCACCACGCCCACCACGCCCACCACGCCCGCCACGCCAAAGCCAGCAACCACGACTCCAGTCACGTTCTTGACGCTGCCACCCACCACTCCAGCAGTCACGGCCGATACGACGGCCACAACCACTACACCGACAGGACCCAACCGCGTGGCTGGCGACGTGTTGGTGGCGATGGCAAACCCCACGGTCGACAACCTCGACACCACCGATGTCGACGAATACACCGTGGTCCAGCGCCAGTTGGAAGTGGCGGGCTATCAGGGCCCGATCACGGTTGCGGCGCTGACGCATTCCCAAGCAACGCTTGTGTACTACAAACCGGGCTTTCTTGAGTTCGCCAAGGTGCTCGCGACCGACCTCGCCGTGCCGATCGAAAACGTGCTGCTCTACCCGGCCACGAAGATCACCGGCAACTATGACGACGTTGGCAACAGCTACGACGACATCGTCGACGTGATCGCCGTGATCGGCACCGACTGGCC
>JANOQU010000348.1:0-11293 GCA_031422355.1 Actinomycetes bacterium | reverse complement strand
GCTCCCGGTTCTGGATGAAGGCGGAAGTTCTTCGGACTCATTTGTGACAAGCCGTGTGCGGCTGTCATGAATCAGCGGCGATACCGCCATCAGGATCGGAGAAACAGTTCCATGCAATTCCGCAGAAAGATCGCACTACCGGTGGTGGCCTGCTCGATGGGTCTCGTCGCCGGTCTCGGGGGCCCGAACCCCGCCAGCGCCGCCGTCTCTGGTGGGCCCGTCCTCGCCCTGACCTCCACGAACTCTCTCGTTGGTTTCAACGCGGCGACGCCAGGCACGCTCACCCAGAACACGCCGATCACGGGCATCCAGGCAGGCGAAGTGATCGTCGGCATCGATGTTCGCCCGGCGACGGGCGAGTTGTTCGCCGTCGGCGTCGTCGGCACGACAGGGCGGATGTACGTCGTGAACACATCCAACGGCGTCGCCACCGCGGTAGGAACTGCGCCGCTGTCGACCACGCTGCCAGCGGGCGGAACATGGTCTGTCGACTTCAATCCCACGGTGGACCGGATTCGCTTCGTCCACTCCAGCGGTGCCAGCTTTCGGCTCAACCCGTTGAACGGAACTCTCGCCGCGACTGACACCACCGTCGCGCCGGCCAAGGTCGCTGGACTCGCGTACGACCGATCGACCGCCCCGGCACCGACCCAGACGACTCTCTTCGCAATCGACGACGCCGCTGACACGCTGAACCTGATCGGCGGAGCCAACGGAACACCGTCACCGAACGGCGGCGCAACATCGGCCGTCGGCCCGCTCGGCGTCAACGTGGACACCGCCAGCGTCGGATTCGACATCGCACCGCAGGGTGACGCACTTGCAACCCTGAGCGTCGCCGGCTCGTACGGCCTCTACACGCTGAATCTCGGCACCGGCGCAGCAACGCTCGTCGGCGCTGTCGGCACCGGCCTCGTCGAACTGCGCGATCTCGCGCTGCCCCGCCCGCCAGTCGGTGCGCTGGTCGCGCTGACCACCGGCAACTCGCTGCTCCGCTTCGACGCTGCGTCACCGACAACCACCGCGTCCCAGGCGATCACCGGCCTGCAAGCCGGTGAGACGATCGTCGGCATCGACGTGCGCCCGGCAACTGGCGAAGTCATCGGCGTCGGACTGGTCGGCACGGCTGGCCGGGTCTACCGGATCGACCCGGCAACCGGTGTCGCAACCCAGATCGGGACGGCCCCATTCGCGGTGACCGCCGTTGCGCCGACGTGGTCTGTCGACTTCAACCCCACCGTCGACAGGATCCGCTTCACGAACAGCATTGGCGACAGCTACCGACTCAACCCGGTGAACGGTGCGCTCGCCGCAACCGACACGGATATCGCCCCGGCGAAGGCATCGGCTGTTGCTTATGACCGTTCCATCGCGACGACCGCGGCGACGACGTTGTACGCAATCGACGATGTCGCCGACACCCTCAACATCATCGGCGGCCCCGACGGCACACCGTCACCGAACACCGGGGTGACCACGGCTCGTGGATCGCTCGGCGTCGTCACCGACAGCGATCTCGTCGGCTTCGACATCTCGCCGGTTGGTGAAGGCGTCGCAGCTTTGAGCGTCGCTGGTTTGACCGGCCTGTACACCGTCAGTCTTGCGACCGGTGGTGCGCAACTGATCGGCCTGATCGGAAATGGCGCCCCGGACGTGATCGATGTCGCGTTCGTCGCCAAGTTCGCAGCCGGATCGTCACAGTTCACATCGGTTCCCGCGATCCGAGTGTTGGACACCCGTACAGGCACCAAGCCTGCTGCTGGCGCAACCATCGAGTTGCAAGTTGCCGGTGTCGGCGGGGTCCCCGCCAACGCAACGGCGATCGTGATGAATACCACCGGAACCGAGGCATCCGCTGACGGCTTCGTCACGGTGTATCCGACCGGTGAGGCCCAACCGACCGTGTCGAACAACAACCTGACAGCTGGCCAGACCAGGGCGAACCTGGTCACGGTCAAGATCGGCGCCGGCGGAAAGGTGTCGTTGTTCACCCAGAGCGGAACCCACCTGATCGCCGACATCTTCGGCTACTACGCCCCGGCAACGGGGACCGCTGGCCGGTTCACCGCACTCAGCCCGGGTCGCCTGATCGACACCCGTGAGTCGGCCAAGGTCGCAACCTCGGATGCGGTCACGTTGCAGGTGCTCGGCACCAAGGGTGTTCCGGCCGCCGGCGTTTCGTCGGTGCTCGTGAACATTGCCGCAACCGAAGCAACGCTGCCCGGCTTTGTGACGGCCTACGCGTCGGGCAATACCCGACCCGGAACGTCGAACCTCAACGCAGAACGGACCGGAGCGACCGTCAGCAATCTCGCGATCGTGCCGGTCGGCGCTGATGGCAAGATCACCGTATTCAGCTCCGGCGGAGCCCACATCGTGGTCGACGTCGCCGGTTGGTACAGCGACGCAACGGGCAAGGGTGGATTCAAGGGCCTGTTCGTGCCTGTCAGCCCGGCTCGGGTACTCGACACCCGTTCGGGTCTCGGCGCACCGAACGCAGCGCTCGGCATCAACACCAGCATCGATCTGACCCTGGCCGGTGTCGGCGGAATCCCGGCTTTCGGAGCCACGTCGGCGCTGATCAACGTCACCTCGACCGACACCACGGTGCCTGGCTACGTGACGGTCTACCCGGCCGGTCAAACGCTGACCGCTGTATCCAGCCTGAACGTGGATGTCGCTGGCCAGATCACCCCGAACCTGGTCGGTGCCACACTTGGCACCGCTGGCAAGGTAACGCTGTTCAGCCATCCCGGCGGCAACCTCATCGCCGATGTTGCCGGTTGGTTCACCAGCTGATTCACGGCTGAATCCTCACGCTGAGGAGGGTGTCCGGTCGATCCTTCTGGGTCGATCGGGCACCCTGTTTCGCGCCGTGGCACACTCTCGACATGTCGATCTCAGTCGCTCAGCGCCGTGCTCGACTTGCGGTCCGCCACCGGCTGGTGCCGTCGCAGCGAACCAATGATGTCGTCGCGATCGCACGCGATCTCGTCGCGTTGCACTCCAGCGACCCGGTCACCGTCTACCTGTCGGCCGCTGCCCGGATGGTTCAGCCGGACCTACAGCCCCTGAGCGACGCGCTGTACGAATCCCGAACGCTGATCCGTCACCATGCGATGCGGCGAACGTTGTGGGTCCTCACGCCTGAGTTCGCCCGGATCGCGCACGCTGCGACCACCTTGCCGATTGCGCAGCGTGAATTGAACAAACTCTTGGGGGTGATCGCCGCCACCGATCTCGGCGATGATCCGTCAGTCTGGCTGAACGACGCGCGAGCGGCGACGCTCGCTGTCCTTGACGAGCACGGACCAATGACCGCCCGACGACTCGGCCCGTTGGTGCCTGCGCTGCGGACGCCGCTCGTGCTCGATGCCGGTTCGAACTATCCAGCGACCGTGGCCGCCCATACCCGTGTCCTGCTCCAACTCGGATTCGAAGGCCAACTGGTGCGCACCCGTCCGACGGGTTCGTGGATCAACGGTGAGTACTGCTGGTCGCCGATGGATGATTGGTTGCCCGGCGGAATCGTCGGTCTCGATCCGGCCGCGGCGCGCACCCAGCTGGCGACGAGCTGGCTGCGGGCATTCGGGCCTGCGCCGAGCAGTGACCTGCAATGGTGGACCGGCTGGTCGGGAGCGACGACGAAATCGGCTCTTGTCGGCGCTGGCGCGGTCGAGGTGGACCTTGTCGGGAGTCCGGCTGGCCAGACCGGTTGGTTGCTCGCCGATGATCTGGATCCGGTCGACGAGCCCGAGCCGTGGGTTGCATTGCTGCCTGGTTTGGATCCGACGACGATGGGCTGGAAGCAACGTGACTGGTTCATGCCGCCCGAGTTCGTCCCGGCTCTGTTCGATAGGAACGGCAATGCGGGTCCAACGGTGTGGGTCGATGGAGTCGTGGTCGGCGGATGGGTTCAGCGCAGGAACGGCGAGATCGCGGTCGGGTTGTTGGCGCCCGTCAGTACCACCCAACGGCGGGCGATCGACGAGGCCGCGGATGTGACCCGGGACCTGCTCGGCGACACCCGCTTCAGCGTGCGATTTCCCTCGCGTCAACAGGTCGAACTGCTGGCCGGGACAGCCTGATCGGTACGCTCGCAAGATGCGGACATCCCGGATCCTCGTCGCCCTCAGCGTTTGCGCGGCCCTCGTTGCAGCGTGCGGTGGCAGTGACGGGTCATCTTCCCCTTCATCGTCGGCCACCACGTCACCCGCCACCACGCCAGCGACAGAACCGCCGGCCACAGAACCGCCAGCGACCGAGCCGACGGTTCCCCAGACAACGGTTGCGGTGTCGACCTCGACGACGATCGAAGACGTCCCGGCCCGCGATGGCGCAACACGGATGCACTTCGAGGTCGGCCCGATCGATGTTCAGCCGGGCCAGAACAACATCGATTTCGAAGACGGCATCCCACAACCGGAGGTGGACGGCTGGATCACCCGGATGCAGCCAGATCTGCGTTACGAGGACGGGTCGGTGCCCGCCGTCGACGTGATCCACCTTCATCACGGCGTCTGGCTGAATACCGCCAAGGGGGACTCGACGGCCCGTGTGCCAGAGCGATTCCTCGCGGCCGGCGAAGAGAAGACGATCAACATCTTCCCCGCGCCGTACGCCTACGGCTACTCGACCACCGATGCATGGACGCTCAACTACATGCTCCACAACTTGACCGATGAGCCCACGCAGGTGTGGGTCACCTACGACGTCGATTTCATCGCAGCCGATGCGCCGGCCGCCGAAGGTCTCGTGCCCGCCCGGCCGATCTGGATGGATGTCCAGAACGCGAGTTTGTACCCAGTGTTCGACGTCATCAAGGGCGATGGAGCGAACGGGCTCTACACCTATCCGACCGACGCGGATGCCCCGTACGGCGACGAACCGCCGAAGAACGAATGGACGGTGGACCGCGACGGCGTGCTCTTCGCAACCGCAGGTCACCTTCACCCCGGCGGCCTTCACACTGACCTCTTGGCAACCCGCGATGGCGACACTGCCCCGCTGTTCCGGTCCGAGGCGCTCTATTTCGAACCCGCCGGTGCGGTGTCCTGGGACGTCGCAATGACCGCAACGCTTCCCGACTGGGCGGTTGCGGTGAAGGCCGGCGACGTGTTGTCGACGACTGCGACCTATGACTCCGCGACGGCATCATGGTACGAATCGATGGGGATCATGGTGGTCTGGATGGCCGACACGGCGGCGGCCGTCGAGGCGGGTGTCGAAGCACTCGACCCATTCACGAACGACGTTGACGTACCGGGGATGTTGACCCATGGCCATCTGGCAGAGAACGACAACCACGGCGGCGAACCGGACGACACGTTCCTGGATCTCACGGGGCTGCCGTCAGAGCCGGTGACCGGCGAGATCAAGATTCAGGACTACGGCTACGAGAAGGGCGATATGAGCTATGCGACGTCGGTGCCGACCGTCGCCCCCGGCGAAACCATTACGTACAACAATCTCGATGCCCCGTACCTCAACGGCCAGTGGCACACCATCACGTCCTGCAAAGCGCCGTGCAACCAGTCGACTGGCATTGCCTACCCGCTCGCCGACGGTGACATTCCGTTCGATTCCGGCGAGCTCGGCCTCGGTGGCCCGCCGACAGCGAATCGGGTCACCTGGAGTGTCCCCACAGATTTGCCGGAGGGCACGTATACCTACTTCTGCCGGATCCACCCCGTGATGCGCGGTGCGTTCCGGATCGAGGATCAGCCCGCCGGCTGATCCGTGCGTGCGGCGAGTCGCCGGGTGCTCTCGGCCAGGGCATCGAACAACTCCAGCAGCTCGGGTGTGCGCTCTTCGACTGCGGCGCGCTGACGAGCGACCGTGTCCTCGTCGCCGCGTGCGATCGGACCGGTCATTGCGCCTTTGCCGCCGATTCGTGCCCAGTTCTCGACGGCTGCCCGGACCAACGGCACCAGCATCTCCCGGTCGCCGCCGGCCGATCTCATCAGTTGCTCGGCCGCGTCTTCCAGGGTGATCAGGAAGTTCGCCCCGATCGACGCAGCGGCGTGATAGGCGACCCGATCTTCGTCCGCAATCTGAACGGGGCGCATGCCCAGTGCGATCGCCAACGAACGAGCCGTCGAGAGCGCCCGCTCTGTCGTGCCCGCGACGGCTGCGCTGGCCCCCTCGAAAGGCGCGCCATTCGCAGTCACCGTCATCAAAGGGTGGATGCTGAACGCCTCGTGCGAACCCATCACGTCCAACCCCGTCGCGCCGGAGCAATGACCCACGAGCGGCCCCGGCACGATCGCGGCTGCGGCTGCTGCGATCTCGCCGTCCGGGACGGCGAGCAGCACGACCTCGAAGAGCTGGCCGTCCGCGTCATGTCCATCGAAACCGCGACCGAACGGCCCCGCGACCTCGGGTAGCGCAGCCACGAGGGCACGCCCAATCCGCCCCGCACCAACCACTGCGATCATCGTCAGGAGACTACGGCGCGGTCCGCGATGTCGCGTCAGTTCGACTGTTCAGGCAATGTCGAGCAGCACGGCGATCGTCTTGCGGATTTGGGCGAGGGCGATGCCGGCGACGTTGCCACGAACCTCCAGAATGCGCGGCGGCGACACCGAACGAACGTGCTGACACTGGGCCGCCGAGTCGCCGCTCAGTCCAGTGTCGGAATCTGCACCGAGAAGAATTTCGGAATCGAATCCTCTGATTGTGGACGTCAACGGAACGACGTGGATCCCCGTTGGCGCCGCATCGAGAAGTCGTTGCGCCGTCACGACCACAGCTGGATGCCGGTACCCCGCTTCGCGGCCCTCTGGCGCACCGAGGTCGAGGTCGACGACGTCACCCGAGTTCGGCAATCGAGCCAAGATCCTTCGTCGTCGCGAAGCGGGGACTGGAGGTCGGCGCCGATTCGTTCCTGGCGCTGAGACGAATTGCGCCCTCGTGCGCGCAACGTCTCGATTTACGCAACAAAGTGCCGACGTGGGCGTGATCTGCTCGCGACCGGAACGAGCGCCCGACCAGCCCGCTCTCACCGGTAACTCACGGTGTCCCTGATCAGCAACCGAGGCTTGAGCGAGATCTCCAAGCGCCCGACGTAGTCGCCGGAACCGGACTCGATGATGATCTCTGGTGCCTGGGCGGAGATGGCAAGCCGGCTTGCTGCCTCGCGGTAGCTGGTAAACGTCACGATGTCGTCCAGCTTCACGGAGACATTGATGTTGACGGTGTCGGGAAGTTCGGACACCCAGATCCCAACCGTTTCCCCGCGGCCGGCCAACACGCTGAACGACCACGGCATGTCCGAAAGGACGTAGAACACCGAGGCGCCGAAGATGTCGAAGATCTCGTCTCCACTCGGAGCGACGAAGTTGTACGGCTCAGTCATTCGTCAAGAGCCTCACGTTGACGTAGCGATCTCGTCCGCGGACATTCCGGCGGCCAGGTATTCGAGGACGTCATATAGCGTGATACGGGTACTGACTAATCGCGGCTTGCCGCCGCGCACACTTGGGGTGCTGTCGATCAAGTGCAGTCGACTCATGGCCCCGAAGTCTACGACGGTCGGTTCGCTCGCACATATCGACGAAGATGCGTGCGCCTCGCTGTATCGCACCACCACTCGATTTTGTCGTTGAAGGCGTTGGAGTCCGAGATCTGTCAGAAGGCGGCGAACCTCACCGCCGCTGAATGCGAGTGGCTGTTGATGGTCGCCGAGTTCGACCGCCGCGATGGCTGGCACGAGTCCGGCTGTACGTCCGCCGCAGCCTGGCTCGCCTGGCAACTGTCGATGGAAAAGCGGATCGCGTACGACAAACTTCGCGTCGGTCACGCCTTGCATCGATACCCGCAGTTCGCGGACGCGATGGCGGCTGGCGTGCTGTCGTATGCAAAGGTGAGGGCGCTCGCAGCGCGCCGCGCAGACGCCGCGGTGGCCATGGCCGAACACGCGATCGCCACCAGCGACCAACCCGCCAACCCCGACGACCGCTACCTTCGTCACCCTCTTTCTCAGCCCCGACTTACTCGAGCAAGACGCTGATCACGATGAGAAGTTGTACTCCCAGGAGTACAACTCCTGCACCACAGCCGCCGACACAGCCGACCCAACAGCGGGGGACGAGCCCGTCCGCGATGTGTGCTGTGTCTCGCCCGGTGACGGGCTTCGCTCGGATCCGGTCGGGGTATCGCGCAAGACAGCGCAACGAATCCTGTGCGATGCCGTCATCCAGGGCTTCAAGACCGGCAACCGCCACGACCGCCGCCTCAGCGAACGCCAGCGGGTGGTCAACAGGACCCTCAAACGTGCCGTGCGGCTCCGCGACGGCGGATGCACCTTCCTGGGCTGCTGCAACCAAGGCTGGGTCGATGCGCATCACATCCTCGCGTGGACAAAGGGCGGTCTGACACGCGAAGAAAACCTTGTCTGCTTGTGCAGAGCGCATCATCGCCTCGTGCACGAAGGTGGGTGGAACATCAGCGGAAGTCACGTCGACGGTTGGTTCTTTCACCGGCCAGATGGCACCATCATCTCCGGTTCGCCCGCACTACGAATCGGTGACCGCAACGAGGTCGAGCGCCACGGCCGAACCGACAAGGACGCACGCTGCCGATGGGACGGCGACCGACTCGATCTGAGCTTTGCACTCGACGTCATCATCGGCAACGCCCAGGTCGTCGAACGCGCCAAGCAGAAGTGCTGACCTGCTCGGTGTCGGTCGCTTCTGTTCGTTATGGTGCGGTCATGTCGACGTCGACCATCTCGAGCAGGGGTCGGAGAGATCCGGCGGAATACCTGGCGCAAGAGCGGAACAAACTGCAGCCGAGAGCGACGGCATGACGGTGCTGCTACGACGCGGGATGAGATGACCACTCTCTCGATACGTGATGGATGGGCCGGCGAAGTCACGGACCTGGTGCGTGCGGCGAGCGGTGGGCTGCTGTTCGGTGTGCCGTTGCTCTACACGGTCGAGGTCACCTGGACGGGCCAACACACGGACCCACTGCAGGCACTCCTGGTTCTCGGCGTCTGCTTCGGCTTACTGACGATTTTGAATCGCACGAGTGGATTCCGTTCCTCTGCGGACAACACGCTTCGAGAGGCAGCCATGGATGCCGTCGAGGGGGTTGCACTCGCAATCGTCGTCGTCCTGGTTGTGCTCGTCGTACTCGGGGAAATCTCCAGGTCCACGCCGCTGGCCGTCGTGCTCGGCAAGATGGCCTACGAAGTGCTGCCGGTCTCGGTCGGCATCGGGGTGGCCAACAACTTGCTCCGAGAACCAACTGATGGCGATACCGGCCAGCGGTCCTCGCGCGCTCCAGCGTTGGACGCAACGGTTGCAGATCTTGGCGCGACCGCGTTCGGCGCCTTGGTGGTTGCCTTGAGCATCGCGCCGACCGACGAGGTGCCGATGCTCGCCTCCACAAGGAGCCCGCTGTGGTTGCTCGCGATCGTGGCGATGTCGCTACTGGTCGCGTACGCCATTGTCTTCGAGGCGGGTTTCGTTGGTCAGTCGCGTCGGCGTTCGGGTTCGGGTCTCTTGCAACATCCGGTCATTGAAACGTTCGCCTGCTACGTGGTCGCGTTGCTGATTGCGTACCTGCTGCTGGCGTTGTTCCAACGCGGCGACGCTCCGTGGCAGATCACATTGGGTCAGGTCATCGTTCTCGGGTTCCCCGCCTCGATCGGTGGCGCGGCAGGAAGGTTGGCACTATGAGTACCCCCGTGAAGCGCAAAGGTCCGGAGATGGTCACCTTCGCCGTTTCGGCGCTACTGCTGACGATCGTGGTCGGATTGCTCGTCTGGCTGGCATTTCAAACTGACTCGCCCGCATCACCGACAGCGGGTCGTCCCGGACCGGTGCGTGAGGCGCAAGGCCAGTACTACGTGCCGGTCGAGGTCACTAATCATGGTGACCAGGCTGCGGCAGAGGTACAGGTCGTCGCCGAACTGACCGTCGGCGACAGGACCGTGACGGGTGACCAGGTGATCGATTTTCTGGGCGGGGGAGAGGCTCAGCTACTGACGTTTGCATTCGCCGATGATCCGGCGACGGGCGAACTCACTGTTGTCGTGACCGGATTCTCCGAGCCGTAGAGGTGTCGGTTTAGGTCGGCCCAGGCTCGGGAAATGGCTCTGGGTGTTCAAACGCACTCAACCATCATTCGTCGTCGGCATTCCGGCCCGCAACGAAGAACTCCTCGTTTCCCACGCACTTCAGTCGGTCCTGGATTCGGCGGACGCCCTGCTGGATCCGGGGTCGGTACGACTGGTGATTGCATGTGACTCGTGCACTGACTCGACGGCCGAAATCGCAAGAGCGATGGCTTTGGTGGACCCCCGCCTCGAGGTGATCGAGGGCTCGTGGCAGAGCGCAGGTGCGTGCCGTGCGGCGGCATTGCGCCATGCGCTCGATTCCGTTCCGACTGGCATCCGGACTCGGGACATCTGGGTTGCGACGACCGATGCTGACACCGTGGTGCCAACCGATTGGCTTGCGAATCATGCCAACTGCTGGTCAGAGGGAGACCATGCCGTGGCGGGCGTGGTCGAACTGCTCGAGGAGCATGCCGAGGCTCGCACTGTCTTCGGTCGTCACTACGCCGTCGGTCACGATTCGCATGGCCACGTCCACGGGGCGAATCTCGGGATTCGCGCTGACGTCTACGTGAGCGTTGGTGGTTTCCCGCCGGTGGAACTGGCTGAAGATCACGCACTCTGGCGGGAACTACGGTCGGCTGGCTTCACGTGCCGGTCCTCGGTTTCGTTGCGTGTTGCGACGAGCGGCCGCTTGAGAGGTAGGGCAGCCGGCGGGTTCGCCGACACTCTGCGGGATCTCATGAACGAGGCGAGTCCCGCATGACACCGATCATCGACTTGCAGCTGAGCGGCCCGACCGAACTGGAGTGGGCCGCGACCTGCAACGATCTTCAGCCGTTCGTCTGGCCGAAGTGCCAGCGTCTCGTCGTGGTCAGCCCGCATCCCGACGACGAGACCTTTGGTGCGGCAGGACTGATCGGCGACGCGATCGCGAGCGGCTTGGGCGTGCTGATCATTTCGGTCACAGATGGTGAAGCAGCGTCGAGCGACCCTCATCTCGCCGAAATTCGAACTGCGGAACTTGCGAGCGCAGTCAAGTGCCTCGATCCATCTCGCTCGATCCGAACAGTCCGGTTGGCGTTCGCCGACTCGCGACTCAGCCAATCGCTTGAAGCGCTGACGCGCGAGATCGCTCGCCGCCTTCGACCTGACGACCTCGTCGTCTGTCCACTTCCCGACGACGGACATCCTGACCACTGGGCAACGTCGACCGCAGCAATGCTG
>JANOQU010000347.1:0-2370 GCA_031422355.1 Actinomycetes bacterium | reverse complement strand
GGTGATCGTCGTCGTCGATTCGAGCGCTTCGTCAGCGGTTGGCTTGAGCGGGAACACTTCGCCACGCCGGTAACCACCGTCGGCAGTGATGAGAACTTTGGCCGCGGCGTCGTTGATCCGGTCGCTGAGCGACTGTGAACTGAAGCCGCCGAAGACAACGCTGTGGGCGGCACCGAGACGTGCACACGCGAGCATCGCAACGGCGGCCTCGGGGATCATTGGGAGGTAGATGTTGACCCGGTCCCCCTTGGTCACGCCGAGTGACCTGAGGACGTTGGCGAACCGTTGGGTTTCGTCGAGCAGTTGGGCATAGGTGACGGTGCGAGTGTCGCCAGGTTCGCCCTCGAAATAGAAGGCAACCTTGTCCCCCTTGCCCGCCAGGACGTGGCGATCGAGACAGTTGAAGCTGACGTTGAGTTCGCCGCCGACGAACCATTTTGCGTTGGGGAGATCCCATTCACAGATCGTCGACCACTCCGTCGACCAGTCCACGAGGTCGGCGGCCTGGTTGGCCCAAAACCCCTGATAGTCCGCGTTGGCGTCGTCGTACATGGATGTGTCGGTCACCAGCGAGTTCGCCCTGAAGGCGGGCGACGGAGGAAAAGTGCGCTTCTCCCAACCCAGTGCATCGATGGCGTCGTGTGCGTCGGTCATGATCGGTACCCCCGGTAGCGGACCCGACCGACTCTAATCAGCGGTTGCCATCAGCGGCTGCGGCGAAGCACGAGGATCCACGTCAACACGCCGGAGAGCGCGATCAGCACCAGCGACAACTGGCCGGCGTCGAGCAACAATGCTTCGTTGACCGTCCCGTTGATTCGTGTCGCCAGGGTATTGAAGCCGATCGGTCGCAGCATCAGGGTCGCCGGTAGTTCCTTCAAAACCGACAGCAGCACGAGTCCGGCTGCCGCGGCGAGACCGGGGAGCATGAGACGCAAGTCGATCGTGAAGAGTCGGCGCAACGGTGACGCGCCGAGCAAACGTGCCGCTTCGTCCAGACGCCGCGGTACTGCGGCGACCGTTGCCTGCGCTGTTCCCAGTGCCTGCCCGCCGAAGTGGAGGACATAGGCGGCGATCAAGATCGGATACGTCTGATAGAGCGAGGTGCCAACGAACATCTGGACCAGGGTGAGAGCGATCACGATGCCGGGCAATGCGAATGCACCGGTCACAACTGTCGACACAGCGCCGGCAAACGCGCTGCGCCGACGGGCGAGAACCCACGCCAACGGCAGGATCACAGCCACAGTGACCACCGCCGACACGACGCCGATCCAGGCCGAGCTGATTGTCACATCGGGTAGGTCAACGGCTTTGCTCCTGCGCCCGCCGGAGGTGCGCCCGCGGATGACCCACCATCCAAGGACACCGACCGGAACCACCAAGACGACCGCGACGATCGATGAGACACAGGCCCCGGCTGCCAGCCGCAAGCGTCCGAGGCGATACTGGACCGGGCGTCGGGTGGCTGCCCCGGCGACAACCGGAAGCCGACGCCGCACGAGTCGTTCGCCACCGGCAATCGCAATCGCAACCGTTCCGAGCAGCAGCGAGAACGCGATCGACCGAGACGGGTCGAGCTGCGCTTCGAAGATCTTGCGAGTCAGCGTGTCGTATTGGACGAAGTTGACCGCGCCGAAATCGCTGAGGCAGTAGAGCAGGACCAGCAGCGCGCCCGACAAGATCGACGGCGCCGACTGCGGTAACACAATGGTGGTGAACATCGACCGAGAACCCCGACCGAGCATGCGCGCGCCCTCTTCGTAGGAGGGCGGCAGGGAGGCAAACCTCGCTGCGACCGGCAGATAAACGTACGGGTACGACAGCGCAGTGAGGACGAACACCGCTCCGGAGAAGCCCCGGATCTCGGGCAGACCCCTCCAGCCAAAGGCTTGCTCGAGCAAACCTCCAGTCGCCGTCGCGCTGATGTAGGCATGGGCCCCAACGAAAGACGGGATGACCAACGGCATCGCTGCAACCACACGAAACACTCGCCGACCGGGCATGTCGGTTCGAACCGTCAGCCAGGCCATGAAGACACCGAGAATCGTTGCCAGGATCGTCACGGTGATCGCCAACAGCATCGATCGCCCGAGCGCGCCGAGCGTGCGCTGTTCGGTTAGGGCCCGCCAGATTCCGTTGCGTTCGATCGCTTCGACGACGAGATAGATGAAGGGAACGGCGAACACTGACGACGACACGGCAGCGACGGTCCGAGACGACCATCGGCCGCGGGCACCTGTCACCCGACGAGCCCGCTGCCTTCGATCATCGAAATCGTTGAACCAAGCCGTTGGCCGAGCATGGCCAAGTTTGTGGTAACCGATGCGACCTGATCGAGCGGGGCTTGGCCGCCCGCCGGGCTGACGC
>JANOQU010000346.1:0-4368 GCA_031422355.1 Actinomycetes bacterium | reverse complement strand
GCCGCTGAGTGCGTTCGCTGCCGAATAGAACAGGCTGATATACCAACGGCCGCCATCCTCGACTGCGGTGAAGCTCACATTGAAGTCCTGTTCACCCGACTGTTCGTCGATCTCGGGACGATCACCGTTGAAGACCGACTCGATCAGGAAGTCGCCGATCGGCAGGTCACGTCCATTGACTGCCACATTCGATGTGGCCGAAATCGACACGATCGCGATGTCATCGACGTTGGTGTCGTCGACATCGACCTGTGCATCCTCGATGGTGATCTCGAAACCTGCGACCTTGCCCAGGTCGGCGGATTCATCGGTGATCTCGATCCGCTTCAACTCATCGACGAGATCGATCATGGGTTGGCGGAAGGTGTCGCGTTCGCCTGGCAGCAGCAGATCGATTGCCCCGAGCAGGTCTTCGTTATCGAGCGCCGCAACGAGTTGATCGCCGACTTCTTCGGGGCTGGCGGCACCACCACTTTCGTCGTTACTCCGCAATTGGGTAAAGGCGAAGGTGCCAGCGGCCAATACTGCGGCGACGCCGGCGGCGGCCCCGACCATTTTGGCGCGGCTCCGCCGAGGTGACGGTGCGTGGGTGACGATCGGTGCACCCGAACTTGGGTCGACGAAGGTCGGACTGCCGTACACCGGTGCGCCGAACCCCGGCGTCGGTCCGGATGGAGGCAGGCCTGGGGGAGGCGCGTATTGGGGCTGGGTCGGCGGACTGAACGGTTCGTTCTGGCCGGGAACCGACCATGATCCAGGCTGCTGATTTCCGTACGGATCAGTCATTGGTTCCTCCCACGTCGCGCCGCAAGTCAGCGTGTTGTCATTCTAGGTTCGGCCGCATCGGCGACGGTGGCAGCGCACCAAAGACATCGAGCGATATGCGACAGAACACCATAGGGTCATGGTATGCACGTCGCCGTCACGGGTTCGAGTGGATTGATCGGTACAGCGTTGGTCAAGCGTCTCGGCGCTCTCGGTCATCGGGTCACACGTGTCGTGCGCCGCACGCCACGTCCGGGCGAAGCCCACTGGAATCCGGCCGAGGGCACGATCGACGTTGCCACGCTGCACGATGTCGACGCGGTCGTCAACTTGGCCGGGGCCGGCATCGGCGATCATCGCTGGACCGACGAATACAAGCGCGAACTCGTCGACAGTCGGATCAAGGGGACGGAGCTCTTGGCAACGACGTTGGCTGCGTTAGAGCATCGCCCGATGGCAATGTTGTCTGGCTCCGCAATTGGTTTCTACGGCCCGAGGGGAGCTGACGAGCTCGACGAGTCAGACCCCGCCGGATCCGGATTCCTCGCGGATCTCACCGTGGCGTGGGAAGGATCGACTGCCGCCGCCGAGGCCGCTGGAGTTCGCGTCGTCCACCTCCGAACCGGCATCGTCCTCAGCGCCGACGGTGGTGCACTTCGCAAGCAACTTCCCCTGTTCAAGCTCGGCCTCGGTGGCAAAATGGGCTCGGGCAAGCAGTTCCAGAGCTGGATATCAGTCGACGACGAGGTCGGCGCGATCATCCACCTCCTGACCTCGGATTTGACCGGTCCGGTGAACCTCACGAGCCCAAATCCGGTCACCCAAGCCGAGTTCGCTCAGACGCTTGCCCGTGTTCTCAAGCGGCCGTCATTCATCCCGATCCCATCCTTGGGCCCCAAGCTCTTGCTCGGCGCCGAACTGGCCGAGAATCTGCTGTTCACAGGCCAGCGCGTTGTTCCGACCGCTCTGCTGGCCGACGGCTACGTGTTCGCCAACGACACGTTGGAGGCAACGCTGCGGGCGATACTTGGCCGCTCCGGATGACACCAGGCAACTCGGCGGAGCTGCTCGACGCCGTCGTCGTCGGTGCCGGTTTGGCCGGTCTTGCCGCCGCCAATGTGTTGGCTGACGCAGGCCGCACGGTGCGCGTGATCGAAGCGTCTGATGATGTTGGCGGCCGAGTCCGTACGGACCACGTCGACGGATTTCTCCTCGACCGAGGATTTCAGATCTTGCTGACTGCATATCCCGAGCTGGATCGACAGCTCGACGTTGCGGCGCTCGACCTTCAGCCTTTCGAACCGGGAGCACTCGTTTGGTTGGGTGACAGGGGCCACATCGTCAGCGACCCATTCCGTCGGCCCGGTCAAGCAATTTCGACCGCAACGGCGCCGATCGGATCAATTGTCGACAAAGTCCGGATCGCAGCACTGCGCCGCAGGGTGCGCAGGGGCGACGCGGTACGGCTGCTTCGCGGCAACGATTTGCCGACCGTCGCAGCGCTGACTTCGTTGGGTTTCTCGGCGCGGACCATCGAACGGTTCTTCAGACCGTTGGTCGGTGGCATCCAACTGGACCCGTCGTTGTCGACTTCGAATCGAATGTTCGACATCATTTTCAGGACCTTGGCGAACGGAGACGCGGCGGTTCCTGCATTTGGGATGGCGGCTATCCCCAAGCAGCTCGCCTCTCGGCTCTCGACGCGAACTGGCGGAGCGGCAATTACGTTCGGCCGGGCCGTGGTCGCCGTGGACCCGGGCGGAATACGACTCGACGACGGCAGCGACGTGAGGGCTCGCGCCGTCGTTGTCGCCACGGAAGGTCCAGTTGCGGCCAAGCTCATCCCAATTCCCAGCGTCGGTTCGCGGTCAGTCGGCTGCGTGTATTTCGATGCACCATCGGCACCAACACCGCATCGCCTGATCGTGCTCGACGGCGGCAACACCGGGCCAGTGATGAATGTCGCGGTGATGAGCAATGTTGCGCCACGCTACGCGCCGGCCGGACGGCATCTGGTGGTCGCTTCACTTCCTGGCTACACCGACGGGGACCTCGAGGCCGTAGCCCGCCACCAACTCAGCGGTTGGTGGGGACGTCAGGTTGGGTCTTGGCGCCATCTCGCCACGTACCGCATCCCGCACGGCCAACCAGACCAGTCACCTCCATTTCACCCGAAGCAGCGGGTTGCGCTTGGCGATGGCCTGTTCGTGTGCGGCGATCACCGCGACACCGGGTCCATCCAGGGCGCTCTCTTTTCGGGGCGCCGCTGTGGCGAGGCCGTGATCGAGTACCTATCCACTGCCGGTATCGACATACATTGATTAAGGAACAACCATCGCAAAACGATGCCATTTCCGATGCCAATTGATAAGTTTCTCGGCATGGCGACGCGATGGCTGAACGACACAGAGATGCGCGGCTGGCGATCCCTGATCGAGAACTATGGCCACCTCATTGCTGCCTTCGAGGCCGACCTTGCACCGCACGGCTTGTCGCTGGGTGACTACGAAGTATTGGTGTTGCTCTCTGAGACCCCTGAACACCAGCTCCGGATGTATGACCTTTCCGATCGGCTGGGGTTGTCCCCCAGCGGATTGACCCGGCGACTCGACGGACTCGTGCGGGCCGGTTTCGTCCAGCGCGAGACCAGTCGCTCGGACCGTCGGGTGATGATCGCCACGATCACCGCTGCTGGTTTCGAAGCTCTGGTGAGCGCAGTGCCCGCTCATGTCGCGAGCGTTCGCCGCCATCTGATCGATCGCCTGACCGCCGAACAGGTCTCAACGCTTGGTGACATCTTCGTCACGATCGGCAATGCCCTCGGACGCACGGTCGATGTTGCCTGACGCCGCCGCCGACTCCTCAGCGGATTGGACGAGGAACCCGGACATTGCGCTACCGAGAGGTTTCTCGGCCTATGTCGCAAACGTCGGCATCAAAGACGCAACCACAGATTTCGTGGTGGTCGCCAGCAACACGTCCGGTCCAGCGGCCGGGGTCTTCACCCGCAGTCGGTTTGCCGGGCCGAGCGTCGTGGTCAGTCGCCAACACCTCGCCGACAACTCGGCGCGGGCGGTCGTAGTGATTTCCAAGAACGCCAACGTGGCCACCGGCGATGCTGGCTTGGCGAACGCTCGAGAGGTCGTCGAGGGCGTTGCAATCACACTCGGATGCGCACCCGAAGACGTCCTCATCGCCTCGACCGGAGTGATCGGCCGTCAATACCCGATGGATCGGGTCCGCGCTGGTTTGTCTGCAATGACGCTCCAACCACCGCCGTTCTCCGGAACCAACGCCGTCGAGGTTGCAACCGGCATCATGACCACAGACACGGTGGCCAAAGTCGCAACGGCTCGAATCGAAGGCTCGTCGGCGACGATTGTCGGGGTGGCCAAGGGTGTCGGAATGATCGAGCCAGACATGGCGACCCTGATCACATTGATGTTCACCGATGCCCTGATCGATTCCCTCACCCTCGACGCCATCTTCCGCAGGGTGATCGATCGAACCTTCAACTGCGTCTCGATCGACACCGACACGTCCACCTCCGACACCGCAGCAATGATGGCTTCAGGCCTCGCCGGAGCCGTCGACCGCTCCGCG
>JANOQU010000345.1:0-35575 GCA_031422355.1 Actinomycetes bacterium | reverse complement strand
GCGACCGGTTCGCCGTCGACCACGTAGTCACGCCACCGATTGAGAAGTCCTGCCATCACATGCACCGTTGGGGTGATTGGCTCGGCTCGGCCGTCGAGCCATGGCTCGGTCGCAACCAACTGGGCGGCCGCCGTGTCGAAGACCAATGGGTCAGCGAAGAGTTTGCGCAACTCGGCATCGTCGGTCGACGCGGCGAGCGTGACGCTGAACGTACGGTTGTCACCGACGAAGACGCCGTACTTTAAGTAGCCGAGGTCGCCGCCGATCGCCCCGCTACGAGGCGGGAAGTCGTGCCCGTCGCGCAGCCGGTAGAAGCGACTGAAGTAGACGATGCCCGAGTCGTCCATTTGCTCGCCGACCTCCGCCGCGCCGACCTCCGTCAACCAATCCGGAACTGTGCTGCGCCGACCCGCTGCCGCAACGACCAAGTCCGCCGACAGTTCTGTGCGGTCGTCGAGGCGAACCCCGGTCACGACCGGCACGGTGTCGATGACAGCAGCGGTCGTCAGACCGACGACTCCGTTGCCTGTGCGGAACTCGACATTGCCCTCGGCAAGAGCAGCCTTTCTCACGACCCACTCGAACGTGGTTCGCCGGCACGCCAACATCACGAGTTCTTCGTCTCCGGGTGCCGGCTCATAGTTCGTCATCTCCGGAGGCAGATCGCGACCGAAGGGCAGTTCGGTTGCGCCGGCCTCGATCAGGCCGGCGTAGACATCCGGATAACGCGCCAACATCAACTGACGAAGTCGGCCAAGAAACGCATGACTGTGGCGGACCTGCGGTGCGCCGCGCCGGTCCCACTCGAACGCCTCATCCGCAGTCTCTGGCATTGGGGTGTGATCACGCTCGACGACCGTGATCTGGTGGCCGCGGCGGGCCAACGCCAGCGCGCAACCCAGCCCCGACACTCCCCCGCCAACCACGATCACGTTCATCGGCCGAGGATAGGTGTCAAGCGTCGGTCAACTCGGGCTGAAGCCACTCCATCGGGGTTGCTTTGCCGATGTCGACCGATCTCGTCGGCGTAACCCAACGCAATCTCGCCGTCGGCGACATCAGGGTTTCCCTGTCCCACCACGCCAGCAAGGCGGTGCGCTCGACCGCCGGGTCGCGCAGCACCGATGCGGTGTCCATGCCGTCACCGAGTAGCCGGTCGATTGCCCAGACGAAGTAGACGGTGATCGTGTCGTGATATCCGCCGGTTGTGGTGTTGGCCACGCCGGTCGCCTCGTTGTAGGGCGGAATCGAGGCCCGCAGGATTCTGAGTGCTTCCGCCGGTCCAAGGCGGCGAACCAATGAGACACAGGCGAGAAGGTGTGCCTCATGGGTCCATCGTGGCTTCGGCAACGTTCGATCGAGGAGCCCTGCCGCGACCTGGTCGGCCAACTCACACAGATGATCGACAGGTCGGTCAGGCATGTTGTGCGGCGTTCTCATGACGACAATTGTGACCGTGCGAGTGGGTTCGACTCGATCGAATTTTCGTTCAGCCTCTTTGGATTCACGCCCCGGCGGCCATCCGAATCGGCAGTGGGGACGGATACGGCGGCGGGCCGACGATCGCAAGCACCTGAGCCGTATCCCGAACGATGCCTTCACCGTCGATCAATTCGGCGACGGCGTCGACCGCAGCCGCCTTCAGCCGATACTCAGCCTGACGCTGGTGGACGGGATCGACGAAGCACGAGACCCGGATGACGTAGTGGGCGAGCTGTTGCTCGATCACACCAAGGACCTGCGGCACCGTCCTGAACGTGTTGTCGTAGGCGGATCGGCAAACGACATCGAGGACTGACGTCGCCCGCGCTACTCGCACATTGGCGGGGATCTCGATGTCGACAGTTGCTCTCGAATCGTGCTTGGACGAGTTCCGAAACGTACGGATCGCCGACGCAGTTTGGTAGACGACGTCGCCGTCCCAGGTACGCACGGCCACGGACCGCAGCCCGAAACCAACCAACGTTCCGGTCACCTCGCCGTTCAATTCGACTTCGTCACCAACGGCTGCCGTTCGTTCGACGATGAACGAGAAAGCTGCGATGAAATCGCCCAGCGGCTCGCGAATGGCCAGCGCGAAACACGAGACGAACGCGAGGGCCGCAGCACCCGTCCATGCCGTCGGAAGACCGATTGCAACGGCGATTTCGGCGGCCACGGCCGTCACGCCGATCGCCAGAACGCCCCACCGCAGCAACTGCATGATGCCGATTCTGCGCCGTGCCGCAAGGCTGACCGACCGGCTGTTGAGCCGGGTCAAGACCTGGAGGAAGACAACGGCGACCACCGTCACCGCCATCGTGACAAGTACCAATTTCGTTGTATTCATGAACCGTGTCCCACTGTGCGTTCTGCCCGCACCTCCTATTGCACCACCGCCAGGCGGCCTGACGGCAGCAACCCCCGGGGAATCGTCCTTTCGGCCGACCGACGCAACGTTGAGAAGGCCGCCCAGCGGCCGGCGGCCAGTCCCGAGCACTGAGTACGGGTTGTCGCGTTAGCACTCGCCCTATTAGAGTGCTAACGCCTCGCAACGGCGAGTGAATCCCATCAGTTTGTCCAAGGAGACACCGGATGCCAAAGATGATCGCATTTGACGAGCAGGCTCGTCGCGGACTGGAAGCGGGCATGAACAAGCTCGCTGACGCCGTACGCGTCACACTCGGGCCCAAGGGCCGCAACGTCGTACTCGACAAGAAGTGGGGCGCCCCCACCATCACCAATGACGGTGTGTCGATCGCGAAAGACATCGAACTCGAAGACCCGTACGAGCGCATTGGCGCCGAGCTGGTCAAGGAAGTCGCCAAGAAGACCGACGACGTCGCCGGCGACGGCACCACCACTGCCACGGTTCTCGCCTGGGCGATGGTTCGTGAGGGCCTGCGCAACGTCGCTGCCGGTGCCAACCCAATGAGCCTCAAGAAGGGCATCGAGGCCGCCGTTGCGGCAGCCGTCGACAGCATCAAGGCCCTCGCCAAGGAAGTCGACTCGAAGGAGCAGATCGCTCAGGTCGCTTCCATCTCCTCGGCCGACGCCGAGATCGGGTCGATGATTTCCGACGCGATCGACAAGGTCGGCAAGGACGGCGTCATCACCGTCGAAGAGAGCCAGACCTTTGGCATGGAGATGGACCTGGTCGAGGGCATGCGCTTCGACAAGGGCTATATCTCGCCGTACTTCGTGACCGACCCAGAGCGGATGGAAGTCTCGCTCGAAGACCCGTACGTGTTGATCGTCTCGTCGAAGATCTCGTCGGTCCGCGACATGCTGCCAGTCCTCGAAAAGGTCATGCAGGGTGGTCGCCCGTTGGTCATCCTCGCCGAAGATGTCGAGGGCGAGGCCTTGGCCACGCTCGTCGTCAACAAGATCCGCGGCACGTTCAAGTCGGCTGCCGTCAAGGCCCCCGGCTTCGGCGAGCGTCGCAAGGCCATGCTGCAGGACATTGCGATCCTCACCGGCGGCCAGGTCATCAGCGAAGAAGTCGGGCTCAAGCTCGACGCCGCGACGCTGGATCTGCTCGGTACCGCCAAGAAGATCATCATCACCAAGGACGAGACCACCATCGTCGAGGGTGCCGGTTCCGAAGACGACATCAAGGGCCGGATCAACCAGATCAAGGCTGAGATCGAGAACACCGATTCGGACTACGACCGTGAGAAGCTGCAAGAGCGTCTCGCCAAGCTCAGCGGCGGCGTTGCCGTGCTGAAGGTCGGCGCAGCAACCGAGGTGGAACTCAAGGAGAAGAAGCACCGCATCGAAGATGCCGTCTCCACCACCAAGGCTGCGATCGAAGAGGGCGTCGTGCCCGGAGGCGGCGTAGCGCTGCTCCGTGCCCAGGCCGCTGTTCTTGCCGTTGCCGACAGCCTGTCGGGTGACGAAGCAACTGGCGCCCGTTTGGTCGCCAAGAGCCTCGAGGCACCGCTGAAGCAGATCGCCGAGAACGCTGGCATGGAAGGTGGCGTCGTCGTCGAGAAGGTCAAGAACCTGACCGGCAACGAAGGCCTCAATGCCGCCACCGGCGAGTACGAGGACCTCGTCAAGCTCGGCGTCATCGACGCCGCCAAGGTGACCCGCTCGGCTCTGCAGAACGCAGCGTCGATCGCAGCACTGTTCCTCACCACCGAGGCCGTTGTTGCCGACAAGCCGGAAGATTCGCCCTCGATGGGCGGCGGAGGCATGGAGGACTACTGAGTCCCCGTACCTGCGCACGCAGACGTACAACTCGAAAGGCCCCGGACGATTCGTCCGGGGCCTTTCCCGTTTTCCCCTGCTTTCCTGGCCCCCAGGCGCCGGACGCCGACACGGTGGTTTTTGCGCCCATGTTCCCGAAGATCCCCGTATCACGGTGGTTCGCAGGATCATGGGCGCGTTCTCCACCAGATCTGGAACGGGTTGCCCAGATCTAGACGGGTTGGCGGCGGCCGAGTGGATCGATACTCTGCGGGTCACGGCTTCCCCCGCTCGATGATTTCGACGACGCGGAGGTACGTGAATGCAGGCAATGACATCAGAGCAGGCTCGCCAGCGACGGGCGAAGCTCGATGAGTGGGTATCCAGCCATCTCGGGCTGGCGACGATGCCGACGATGGAAACATTCGGCTACTCGCAGACGGCCGTCTATCGGATGGTTGCCAACGGCGAGCTCGTAACCATTCTGCCCGGCGTGTTCCGGGCCTCGCAGTGGCCAAGCAGCCGCGAGCAAACGATGGCAGCGATCTGCCTCCGTAGCCCAACGGCGCTGATCTGCTCGTTGACCGCAGCTGAACTGTGGACGCTCCGCCGAACCGCCAAGGACGACAAGATCCACGTGCTCGTGCCGCAGTCTGCCTCGGCCAGCTTCGATGCCTTGCGCGCTTCGGTGGTGATTCATCGATGCCGGCAAATCGACAAGCAGGACATCGTCACTCGGGCCGATGGCATCCGCGTGACCAGCCCGACCCGGACCTTGCTCGATATCGCCGACATCGTGCGTGACTCCGCCGCGGAGTCGATCATGGAGCAGTTGGTCAACAGCGACATGGGCACGATGACAACACACGTGTCGACGCTGGCTCGGCTCGGTCATGCTCGTCGACCGGGAACGGCCACGATGGCTCGCGTCATTGCCGCTCGACCGAAGTGGCGGTCGGCAATGCAGTCAGACCTGGAGGCACGGGTGTTCGCCGAGGTGATGCGACAGGGCCTTCCGGTTCCTGAGATCCAATACGCTGTCGCGTTGCCGACGGGCGAGAGGATCCGACTCGACTTCGCATGGCCCCGCTTCAAGATCGCGCTGGAGGTCGACCACCCGTTCTGGCACGCTGGAGTAGGCGAATCGCACAGAGACAAGCGACGCGACCGCAAGGCGGCCATGGTCGGCTGGCTGACGATTCGGGTGACAGAGTTCGACGTGAAACGTGGGCTGCAAGAAGCAATTGCTGATGTGGCCACGACCATCGACCTGGCGACCCGGCCTGCATGACGAAGAACACGCCCATGATCCCGAACACCCCCGTAACACGGTGGTTCCCAGGATCATGGGCGTGCTTATCACCACGGCGAACAGGTGGCGGGATCGGGTTAGCCGCCGTTAGCGAGGTTGTAGTTGGCGATCAGGTCGTTGGCGGCTTGGGCGGCGTTACTCAATGCAGTCTGCGGATCTGCGCCCGTCAGAACTTCGGCCACTGCGGTGGCGGTGACACGTCGGACCTGCTGGAGCGGGCCGAGTACCGGGCCGTTGGAGGTGGGGGCATCGGCCGAGCTGAGCAGTTGATCGTAGGCAACCTTGAAGCGCGGGTCGTTCACGTAGACAGACTTGATTGGTTCCAAATCCAATGCGTCGGACCGAACGGGAACGTAGCCGCTGGCTGCCGCGAACTCGGATTGGAACGCAGCACTTTCGAGATACTCCATGTACTCCCAGACGGCGGCGGCCTTGACGTCTTCCTGGTCGACGATATACAGCGAGTTACCGCCAACGAGCGCACCCTCACCACCGGTCGGACCAGGCATCGGGCCCACACCCACGTCCTCAGTGGTGATTCCTTCGATCAGGCCGTTACCGAGAACACTCAGCACCAGTCCGAGAGCGGCCGACGACGAGATTGCCATTGCGGCCGGCGCCTCTTCGTTGGCCAGTTTCAGCAACGTGTCCTGACCGCTCGCATTGTCACCGACGTACACCGCGCCAGCGTCCACAACCAGACTCTGTAGGTACTGCATCAGGGCCAGGCCCGGTGCCTCGTCGTACAGCACACGCGTTGCCGGAGCAGCGCGGCCATTTTCGTTGTCGGAGTAGAAGTTGCCGCCCTTGGATAGCCACTGCTCGATATACCAACCACCACCGCCGTCGAAGTCGCTGTCCAGTGCCAAGCTGTATGTCGCGGCGCCGCTGGACACGATCTGCTGACTGACGGCGAACAACTCGTCGAATGTCTGCGGCGGGTCGTCAGGATCGAGACCTGCTTTGACGAAGGTCGGACGAAGGTAGAACATGACGGGCAGGCTCATGTTGAACGGCATCGACCACTGCACGCCCTGGGTCGCGTACGCACCGAGCGCCTGCGGCAGGAACGTCGACAGGTCGTACTCGGCCGATTCGGCGCAGGCCTGAGTCGGCACGATGCTCTTGGTATCGATCATTTGCTGGACCATGTACTCGGGCATCTGGACCATGTCAGGCCGGTTGTCCTGGCTGCTCTGCAGGTACTTGGTGATGTTCTCGTCGTAGCCACCCTGGAACTGCAGGTTGACCTTGACCCGCGTTTGGGACTGGTTGAACTGCTCGGTCAGCGACGCGAGTTTGTCGCCGTTCTCGTTCGACAGTCCGTGCCAGAACTCGATCTCGACAGGACCGGACTCTGCATCGAGCAACGAGACGTCACACGTCGGCAGCGAGTCGAGCAGAGTCGGCAGCGTGGTCGGCGGCGCGACCGTGGTTTCGACGGCGGTCTCCGTCGGTGCCACCGTCTCGCCAGGCGGCAGCGTCTCACCGGGGGGCAGCGTCTCGCCGGGGGGCAGCGTGATAGCGGGCTGGGTGACGGGGGCACCCGACGATGTCGTGGGCTGAGTCGTGACCGTCGGACGGTCGATGCCCGCGTTGCTGAGACTCTCTCCGTTGCGGCAGCCGGCGGATACGACTCCGGTCACGACCAACAGCGCAAGTGCGGCGCGGCGGGATCTCATCATCATCCCTTCACCGCCCCGGCGGTGAGACCGCGGATCAGTTGACGTTGGAAGGCGATCAGAACCGCCACGATCGGGAGGGCGACGATGATCGAGCCTGCGATGACGATGTTCGGCTTGGTCAGGCCACCCTGCTTCAACGCCTTCAGGCCGGTTTGGACCGTGTTGTAATCCTCGTCAGTGGTGATCAGAACCGGCCATAGGTACTGGTTCCACGAACTGAGGAACGCGAACGTCGCCAACGCACCGATCGTCGGCCGACTGAGCGGCACCGCAACTTCCCACATGAATCGGAAGTGACCGAGGCCGTCCATCGAGGCGGCTTCACGCATTTCCTTCGGTATCGACATGAAGACCTGACGAATCATGAAGATGCCGAACGCCGTCGCCAAGAAAGGCACCGTGAGTCCCTGATAGCTGTTGATCCAGTCGAGGTCTTCCATGGTCCGTCGGTTGACCGTGAGCGTGGCCTCGATCGGCACCAGCAGCGTCGCGACGAACACCGCGAACACAATGGACTTGCCCGGAAACTTGAGGAAGACGAACGCGTACGCCGCGAATACCGACGTCACGACCTGAGCGAACGTGACGATGACCGCGACCAACGCCGAGTTCCACAGGGCTCGACCGAGGTTGCCAGAATCCCATGCATCTCGGAGCGTGTCGAATGTGAAATGGGTGGGCAGCAACGGATCGTTGAGCACCTTGTCGAATGGTTTGAACGCACCGATCACCATCACATAGATGGGGAACAGAACGACCACGGCCATCACCGTCAGCAGGACGTAGCGCCCGATCCGGCGACCCCCACGGATTTGATCAATTGCCATAGTGCACCCGCTTGGCAAGACCTCTGAACTGAGCGAGCGCAAGCACGAGCAGAACGAGGAACAGCAGGATCGACACGGTCGCACGCAATCCGTCGTCGCCACTGGTGGCGAAGCCCTTGCCGTACGCGAGGTAGGTGATCGTGGTGGTCGTGCCCCTCGGGCCGCCACTGGTCAGCAAGTCGACTTCGCCGAAGGATTGGAACGCGCGAGTCGTCAGCACGACCGTTGCAAACAGCAGCGTCGGCGAGATGAGCGGCAGCGTGACGTTGGTGAACCGCCCGAAACCGTTCGCTCCGTCGACGTAAGCGCTCTCGTACAAATCCTTCGGCACACTCTGCAAGCCGGCTGTGACGACGATGAACGTGAAGCCGAGGTTGGCCCAGATCGAACTCGCCGACACCGCCCACAACGCCGTATCCGGGTCGTTGAGAAAGCCCGGCGTCTTGGCCGTGCCACCCAACCACGAAGCAATGATGCCGACATCCTGGTTGAGCAGGAAGAACCACATCACCGATGCCACGACCACGCTGGTCGCAATCGTGCTGGAGAAGATCGTCCGAAAGATGCCGACGCCCCTGATGTACTTGTCGGCCAGCACGGCCAATGCGATGCCGAGGACGAGTCCAATCGGCACCGTGATCAGGGCGTACTTGGCGGTCACGACCAGCGAGTCCTGGAACTCGTTGCTGCGGAATGCATCCACGTATTGGCCCCAGCCAGTGTCACGACAGCCCTGCACACTGCACCGTTGAGCACCGAGGAACACGGCTCGGATCAGCGGGTAGATCACGAACGCAGCCAAGATGACGATCGACGGACCGAGCATCAGCAGCGCCAGTCCCGAGTCGCGCAAACGGTTCCGTTGGCGACCGGTGAGCCGCGAACCTTTGCCTGCGTCTGTCATGACTCGTCGATCCGTTTCTCGGTGACAGGGTCGAAACGATGACGGCCATCGTTGCTGGCGTCGATCCGGACGTCGCTCCCGATCGTCGGCGGAATCGCGTCGGCAACCTGGCGAATGACGATGCGCCGGCCATCGACCAACCCGGTCACGAGAAGTTCGTGGCCGAGTTGCTCCACGAGAGTGACCCTCATCGAGAGTGGTCCGTCGTCATTGATCCGCAGATGCTCTGGGCGCACACCCACCAGATGCATCCCTGGCTCGATCGAACCGGCCGGCAGGATGTTCATCGGCGGCATCCCGACGAACTGTGCGACGAAGACGGACGCCGGCTTGGCGTACACCTCTTGCGGGGTGCCGACCTGTTCGATGTGTCCGCGCGACATGACCGCAATTCGACTGCCCATCGTCATTGCCTCGACCTGGTCGTGGGTGACGTAGACGAACGTTGATTCAAGTCGCTGATGCAACGCGATCAACTCAGCCCGCGTCTCGCCGCGCAGCTTGGCATCCAGGTTGCTGAGTTGCTCGTCGATACAGAACACCGCCGGCTTACGTACGATCGCCCGCGCTAGGGCGACTCGTTGGCGTTGACCACCGCTGAGCTGCCCAGGCTTGCGACCGAGGTATTCGCCGAGACCCAACGCTTCAGCGGCGGCGCTGGCTGCGGCGGCGCGCTCTGGCTTGGGGACCTTGCGAACCTTGAGCGGAAACTCGATGTTGGCCCGAACTGTCTTGTGTGGGTACAGCGCGTAGCTCTGGAAAACCATCGCTACATCGCGTTCTTTGGGCAGCACGTCGTTGACGAGCACATCACCGATCCAGACCTCACCCTCGGTCGGGTCTTCGAGACCTGCGATCATCCGCAGCAGGGTGCTCTTACCGCAACCCGATGGGCCAAGCAGGATCATGAACTCGCGATCAGCGATGTCGAGATCGATGCCTTCGACCGCTGTCACGCCATCGAACTGCTTGGTGATGTTCTTCAACCGGACCTGGGCCACGAGTCCGAGGGTACGCCATTGCGATGTGCAGCCACCGCTTTGTGCTCGCAGTGTTCACCGCTCGGTAACCTCTCGCCCATGGAATCCAATGAAGCCCTCGATCTCGATGTGATCGAGAAAGATCTCGCCGATGTCGAGATCGCGCTGGCCCGATTGGAGTCCGGAACGTACTGGACGTGCGAGGTCACGGGTCAGCCGTTGGACGCAGATCTCCTTGCCGAGCATCCCACGGCTCGCCGGGCACCGACCGCCTGACCTGAGTGCCTGCAACGATGTCCGTCACAATGCCTCGAACGTGGAAGCGGCGTTGGAACCGGGTGTCGAGTGGACGAATTCAATTGGCCCGCTCCGGGCGCATCGTCATCTTGACCACCCGCAATGCAGCCCGCTACGCAAGCGTCACGGTTCGTCGACGATTCGCATCCCCTGCCCGCCGCGCCGAGATCGACCAACAGTTCGCGACACGTGCGGCTGACGACTTCGCCCATCAACTCGGGAACATGAAGGGGGTGATGATGAAGGTCGGCCAACTGGCCAGCTTCATCATGGAGGCACTCCCCGACGAGGCCCAGGCGTCGTTGTCCCAGTTGTTCTCCGACGCGCCACCGATGGATCCGGCGATCGCCCGGCGAGTTGTCACCGACGAATTGGGTGCCGTCCCCGAGAAGGTCTTCCTGGACTGGTCACCGGATCCGATCGCCGCTGCCTCGGTCGGCCAAGTTCACCGTGTCGTGTTGAAAGACGGCCGCCGCGCTGCACTCAAAGTGCAATACCCAGGGGTTGGCGATGCGATCGGGGCCGACCTCAACAACGCCCAGGCGATGTATTCGATGTTGGGGATGTTCGCGCTGAAAGGATTGGATACCAAGGGTCTGGTCAACGAACTCCGTGACCGGATGGGCGACGAATTGGATTACCGGATCGAAGCGGCCAACCAGATCGAGTTCGGCGATTACTACGCGGATCATCCGTTCATCTCCGTGCCGAAGTTGGTGCCTCAGCACTCCACTGAGCGGGTCATCACGACGGAGTGGGTCGACGGTTTGTCGTGGAACGAGTTCATCGAACAGGCCGACGAGGACGCCCGCCAGCGCGCCGGCGAATCGATCTGGCGTTTCGCCCAGCACTCGGTGTACTTCCTCGGTGCGTTCAACGGCGATCCCCACCCGGGTAACTACAGGTTCCAGCGAGACGGAACGGTGACGTTCCTCGACTTCGGTCTCGTCAAGCGATGGGCGCCCGGCGAGTGGGAACGGCTCGCCCCGACGCTCGATGCTGTGATTGTGCGGCGCGACCCCGAGTTGCTGATGACGGCGATGCAAGACGTCGGCTTCCTCGTCGAGAACCACGGCCTCGGCGCCCAACAGGTCTTCGACTACGTCAGCTCGCCGTACGTCCCGTATCTGTCGGAAACGTTCACGTTCACCCGACAGTTCATGAAGGACACGATGACCACGATGATCGATCTCAAGGGACCTCATGCTCCGGTCATCGAGAAGTTGAACATGCCGGCCAGCTTTGTCATCCTCGATCGGGTTGTCTGGGGCGTCTCGGCGATCCTTGGCAAGTTGGAAGTCACTGCACCGTTTCGCTCGATGCTGCTGGAGTACCAAAACGGTACGGCACCGGCCACACCGCTCGGCGTGGCCGACAACGAGTGGCGTCTGAGTCGCCGCTAACCTGCCACTCGTTCATTGGGAAACCGATCCGGGGGAAACAGATGGCTGATCCGTACAAGCCGAGAGCTCCGTTTGCACCGTGGGATCGGCGCACGCTGCCGGGTCTGTTCGATGTCGAGGAGACCGCACGACGGGTCGGCAATTACAAGTGGGCGGAGATGAAATTGTTCGAGGCCCTCGGTGGATGGGTGGCAACCGTGCCTGAACTCGACGTCAAGATGCGGCTCGGCACTCACTGCTACAAGCACGCCTGGCATGCCGAACTGTGGCACAAGCGGCTTCCCGAACTTCGAGAGATGAACCCGGACCGGCTCACGGTTCCCGCCAATGACGCCCTGGTCCGGTTCGTCGAGGCAATGACCGAACCAGAGGGTCCCGGTCAGACGATCGAGAAGTTGGTCGGCGTGTATCGGGTCTATATCCCGCGCTTCATCGCGGCGTACACCTACCACCTCAACGGCACCAGCGAAATCACCGACGCTCCCACGCTTCGCAGCCTGAGGCTGATCCTGCAGGACGAGTTCGATGACTGGCGCGACGGTGAGATGATCCTGCAAAGCCTGATCGAGACACCACAGGAGGCTGAACGGGCGGCCAGCCATCAGCTCAAGCTGGAGACGATCATGATCGAGGCCGGTGGCATCACCGGTCCAGGCAGCATTGGTTTTACGTCCGGCGCCAGCAGCGCCGCCACTAACGGAAAGTAGGACGCCATGCGCAAGTTCTTCCCTGTCGAGGACCTCGCCCGCGACGAGCGGTTCAGTGCGGTCAACATGAAGGAGCGAATGGCTGATCCGCGCACCGTTCGCACAGGTCCGGGTGCGGATGGCGCAAAGGTCAAGTTTCGCCTGACGCCGGAGCGCAAAGACGCAAGCGACGGCGCACGGGGGCTGATGCACGGCATCTTCGTTGGTGAGATCCAAGCTCTCGAAGGTGCGGGCCGGACGTGTTTCGACTTCGATACCCAAGGCGTCGGGAAAGGCGTCGGGAAAGGCGTCGGCAGTGGCGCAGAGTCCACCGGCGACGACCCGATGGCCGTTCCGTTCGCCCTGAAACTGGACATGGCACGGCAATGCTGGGACGAAGCCCGTCACGTCGAGATCAGCATCAAACTCAGCGACTGGATGGGCACCGAGATCGGCCAGTATGCGGAGAACACCGTGCTGTTCGAAGCAGCATGCAGCAGTGATCCGGTTCTTCGTCTTGCCGGCGTCAACAGAGCACTCGAAGGTCTCGCGATCGACGTCTTCACGACGATGAAAGAGTTCGGCGACATGGCCGGCGACCCGTACCTCGAATTCTGCGAGGACTGGATGCTCGCCGACGAAGTGACCCACGTCAAGATGGGCTCTGACTGGCTCCGCAAGGTGACCGAGAAGGACCCTGAACGGCGCAAGAAGGCCCTCGAGTTCCAAGGCGTCGTCGACAAGCTATTCAGCTACGGCGGCACCCGGAGCGAGAGCGACGAATCACCAATCGGGCTCGCCAGGCGATTCCGCGAGTTGGCCGGCTTTTCCGAAGAAGAGGTCGATTCGATCAACGAGGTCAGCATTCAAGCCCTCAACGAACGCAAGGTCGCAGTCGCCAAAATGACCGGCGCACGGATGCGTGATGCCGACGCCTTCGTCCAGGCATCGGCTGGCGAATAGGACCTGTTGGACGTGTCGATCACTGTCACCCCAGAGACGTTCGCCTACGTCGCTTTCGATCCGCTCGTCATCGAGCGGATCGCCGAGGAACTGGCCGGTTCACTCGGCCTGAACGAACACGTCATTTCGATCGAGGTCGACGAGACCACGCCGCTCGCACGAACAACAGTCGCGATCGCAGTGATCGACAGCACTGTCGGCATCCATATCCACGCAGACAGCGGTGCGTTCGAGGACACCCGCAAGCCGCGCCAGCAAAGCGAGACAGCAACGGCGACATCGCTTGGACGCGTACTGCTTCGGGCCAAGGATCGGCTCACGGGCGGGTTCGGCGAGGCGCCACCCGACGACGAACTGTCGCTGGCACACACTGCTGCATGGGAGACGTACTGCATTGGTCGACTCGACCGGCTCGGTGTTGCCGTCAACCGTCAGCGCTGGTTGTACAACTTCCGCAACCGTCACGGTTTCACCGATTCCGGCGACATCGCGTTCGAGACATTGTGGGGCAGCGACGGACTGACGTGGGGCGAGCTCGTGGCGATCAGCGACCGGGCTCGCGCTGCTATCCAATGAGCGAGATTCGCAGCCGCGTCGTCGACGTCAACGGTGTCACGCTGCACGTCCTCGAAGCCGGTGATCCAGCGGACCCCACTGTCGTACTGAGCCACGGATTCCCTGAGGGCGCGTATTCGTGGCGGCACCAGCTACCAGCGCTCGCCAACGCCGGCTACCACGTGCTCGCCCCTGATCAACGCGGCTACGGGTACTCGTCGGCGCCAACCGACATCTCTGCGTACGGCATTCGCGAATTGACCGGAGACCTCGTTGGGCTGCTCGACGACGCAGGCAAGAATGACGCAGTATTCGTCGGTCATGACTGGGGCGCGATGATCGTGTGGGATGCGGCCAGGCTTCACCCAACACGCGTTCGTGCGGTGGTCGGCGTCAGTGTTCCCGCCGTTCAATGGCCGGGGCCGCCGACACAGTTGATGAAGATGGTCTACCAGGACAACTTCTTCTACATCCTCTACTTCCAGACAGTCGGCCCGGCTGAAGCGGAACTCGGATCAGATCCGCGAGCGACGGTCGAAAAGATCTTCTGGGGCGCGAGCGGTGAGGGTTTCCTGATGCCGACCGAATTGGCGCCGATGGTCGGCACAGGCTTTTTGACCAACATGCCAACGCCGCCGGAATTGCCGTGGGCCTGGTTGACAGAGGCTGACGTAAGCCACTACACCGCACAGTTCACCCACAGCGGCTTCTTCGGTCCCGTCAGCTACTACCGCAACCTTGATGCCAACTTCGAAGTGGTCAAAGACGTCGGCCTCGACCAACTCACGATGCCGACGGCGTTCATCGGCGGCGTTCAAGATCCGGTCTTGGTCATGGACAGCACCGGCCTCGACAGGATGACCAGCTCGCTGCCCAATTACTTCGGCGCGACGATGATCGAAGGGGCTGGGCACTGGACCCAGCAGGAAAAGCCGACAGAATTCAACGACGCCCTGATGGGATTTCTGCGGCGACTGGATTCGGCCACCGACTCGTGACGTGCGGCGGTGGAACTACCGACGATTGAGCTTGGAGAGCAGGCGCAGGATCTCCAGGTACAGCCAGATGATGGTGACCATCAATCCAACCGCTGCGACCCACTCCATTTGCTTGGGCAGCCCTTGCTTGGTGCCCTTCTCGATGAAATCGAAGTCCAGCGCGAGGTTGAATGCCGCAAGCCCAGCGACCAAGAAACTGAAGCCAATGCTGAGTGCGCTCGTGCTGTTGAGGAATCCGACGTTGCCGCCGAAGACGTTGATCAGCAGTGAGATGCCGTAGAACACCATGATGCCCATGGTTGCCCCGACGACGATGCGTCGCATCCGGTCGGTGACCTTGATGATGTTGGTGCGGTACAGGAACAGCATCACGGCGAATACCGCGATCGTTGCCCCGACGGCCTGGATGACGATGCCCTTCTGGTACACCTCGTAGGCGTGGGAGATCGCACCGACTACGACACCTTCGACGACGGCGTAGCCGAAGCCCAGGTATTTGGCCCACTGCGGCTTGAACCGCATGGCCATCACCAGACCGAAGCCGACAAGGACGCCGCCGATGATCCAGCTCGGGAAAGCGGTGATCTGGCCTTCTGACGTTTTGACCAGGCTCCAGCCCAAGACAGACGCTGCGAGCAGGACGACGAAAAGCACACCGGTCGCTGTGACCGTGCCTTCGACCGTCATGGTCTTGTTGTTCCAGTCGCTGACCGGGCCGTCGGTCATCGGCACGCCGGGAATCGGCGTGCTCCGGCTCTGTGGTGGTGCCCACGCGCCTGATGCGTACCCCGCTTGGGTCGCTTCCTTGAGGGCCTTGTCGTTCAAAATTGGATTCGCCATCTGCGAACTCCTTGTCGTCGAGCGGAACTCGATGGTCCGCTACTGAGGGTGACGTTACCGAATCGGCGGGGTCTTGAGACGTCGGACCGGGTGAGAACGTGGTGAGGGTTCGCGAAGTCGATTCGTCGTCAGGCGAGGTCGTGGGCGCTGGGGCCATCCCAGAGGTCGATGTCCGGCGCAACCGACAGCACACCAGCACAGGCCTGTGCCATCTCGATCATCAACTCGCTGTCGAAGTGCTCGCGCTGTGCGGCTGCGGAATCCCACTTCTGAATCAGCAGGTATCTGCCCGGCGTGGTCACCGACGAACATAAGTCGACGTTGCGACAGCCGGGCTGCATCCGGGTCATCACCACGTACTTGCTGAGAATGGCGAGCAAACCGTCGGGGTCAGCCGCATCGAAGCGCATGGTGACGATTGCCAACTCGATCTCATCGTTCATTCGCAGCCCATCAGCACTAATTCGTGGTCATCGTTCGCCGTAGCGGCAATAGAGATGAAAGATCGCTGACTATCTCAAACAGCGATGATTCGATGAAATCAGTGTCACCCGAGTGGGGGGCTTGACCTCGTGGGTATCGTTTACCACATCGCCCCGCCCGAGAGGCGCATTTCCGACATGGAACTTGCATCGACAGCGCCTACTCAAAACCTCGAGGAGCAGCCGTGGCCAAGGATCGCGTAGATCGCGATGAAGAGGATCTGGTTCGTCTGTACCTGTCCGATATCGGGCAGTACACCCTCCTCACCAAAGACGATGAGGTACGGCTGGCGAAACTGATCGAATCGGGCAAGGCGGCGATCGCCGATCTCGACTCGGCCGGCAAGGACGTGAGTGCGGCAAAAAAGCGTGAGTTCCGGCGTGCCGCAAAAGAGGGTGAAGAGGCTGAACGGGCGTTCGTCCAATCCAACCTGCGTCTCGTCGTCTCGATCGCCAAGAAGTACCAGGCGTCTGGCCTTCCGCTGCTGGATCTGATTCAAGAGGGCAATCTCGGCCTGATGCACGCAGTCGAAAAGTTCGACTGGCGCAAGGGATTCAAGTTCTCTACCTATGCAACGTGGTGGATCCGCCAGGCAATCACCCGCGGTATCGCGAACACGGGTCGCACGATCCGTCTCCCGGTTCACGCCGGCGACACCTTGGCCCGCTTGCAGAAAGCACGCAGCCGGCTGGAATTGAAGTACGGCCGTCCAGCGACGTTGGCCGAATTGTCTCGCGAAGTGGAGATGCCAGAGGACAAGGTGACCGAGGCATTGCGTTTCGCTGCCGAACCGCTGTCGCTCAGTGAGCCACTCCGCGAAGACGGTGACGCCGAACTCGGCGACGTCGTCGAAGATCGGTCGGCGGAATCGCCGTTCGAAGTCGCAGCAACCGCATTGCTCCCGGAAGAGATTTCGCGCTTACTCGCACCACTGGACGAGCGCGAACGCGAGATTCTCAAGCTCCGCTTCGGTCTGGACCGTGGAGAGCCGCGGACCCTCGAAGAGGTCGGCGAGCATTTCAATCTCACCCGAGAGCGGATCCGCCAGATCGAAGCGCGGGCGATGAGCAAGCTGCGTCATCCCTCCAGCGACACCGGAGCACGCGACCTTCTCGCCGTCTGACCTTCTGTATACCGCCGAGGCCTTACAGTCTCGGTCATGACAGCAGTCTTCGTTCACGGTGTACCCGAAACTCCGGCCGTCTGGGGTCCTTTGCTGCGCGCAATCCAGCGCACAGATGTCGCAACGTTGCAGCTTCCCGGATTCGGCACTCCTGCTCCGCAGGGTTGGGGCGCGACCAAAGAGGAGTACTCGGACTGGGTGATTGCCCAGTTGGAAACATACGCCGAGCCGGTCGATCTCGTCGGCCACGACTGGGGCGGCGGGCTCGCCTTTATCGTCGCCACGACTCGACCGGATCTCTTGCGCTCGTGGGTCTGTGACGTGACCGGCCTGTTCCACGAGAACTACCAATGGCACGATCTCGCCAAGATTTGGCAGACCCCGGATGCTGGCGAGCAGTACTTCATCGACAGCATCGCGACACCGATCGAGGCAACGATCGGACTCTTCGTGGCACTGGGCATGACCCCGGATGTCGCAGGCGAACTGGCGAACGCTGCCGACGAGGAGATGGGCCGAAGCATCCTCGGCCTCTACCGCTCTGCAATTCAACCGGCGCTCGTCGAACTTGGGCGAAACGCGCAAGCCGCTGCCGTACGGCCGGGCCTTGCGCTGATCGCCGGCTCTGACCCGTTCGCAAACGATCACTCCCTGGGCATCGAAGTCGCCGAACGGATGGGCGCGACCGTCGAGATTCTGCAGGGTTCCGGACATTGGTGGATGCTCGACAATCCGATCCAAGGCGCCGCTGCGCTCGAGCGATTCTGGGCGACGCTGTAACAACGCCGACGCCGAGTCGCAAGAACTGCTCAAGAAACTGAGTGACGCTGGCGATATCTCTTGGCATGGAACTGATCGACCTGATTCCCAATTCGATGTCGTTCAGGTTCGTCACAACCTTGGATGTCGACCACGAGAGCGAGATTCCAGCCGGGTTCACCGGTCGTGTTCGACGTTCTGCGTTGGGATACATCGTGTATGTCGCGTGGTACGACCACGGTCGACTGCACAATCCAGGACGTTCGCACCCCGCCTATCGACGATTCCGGCGCGACGGAAAGGTCAAGTACGACCTGTTCTATACCGACGGCTGGCTGCACGACCCGGGCGAGGCAATGCCGGCCGTTCGCGGCTTTTATGCGAACGGATCGGTGCACTACGAAGAGCACTATCAACACGGTCAGCGAACCAACGGTCGAGACGGCTCGGCTGCGGTGTCGAAGTGGCGCGAGGACGGCACCTTGCGCCATCAACTGCACTACGTCAACGGCCAGCGAATCGAAACCGTGCCCGGCTGACCCGTCCCCGGCCGACCCGGCTGAGCCGACGCCTTGACGCTGACCTTTCAGCCGAGGACGCAACGTTGCAGCCATGCGTTGGTGAAGACACCGTGCGGGTCGAGTCGCTGAGCGAGTTTCACGAACTCGCCGTGGCGGGGGTACAGCGTCCGAATCTCGGCCGCATCAGCCAATGACACCTTGCCCCAATGGGGCCGGGCGCCAAACGGCCGCAGTGCAGCTTCCACATCGCGCAGGACCCGCAAGACGGCAATGGCGTCTGGTTTCCAGGTGAAGTGGAAACCGATCGAGTCAGTTTCGAACTGGGGGCTCATCCACAGCGAATCTGCGGCGATCGTTCGAATCTCGGCGATGAGGAGGTGCGGTTCGATCGTGGCCGCGAGCGCTCGCATCGCTTGAATCGCCGCAATCGCATGACGCCGCGGCACTAAGAATTCGGACTGGATCTCGTTGCCGCTGCTCGGAACGAAGCCCATTCGAAAGTGGGCGAGACGATCCGACCAGGCCCCGATTTCACCCTGTTGAGCGGTGCATGTCTCGGCTGACTCGCCAGGTATGGGATGGCAATCGCCGGACGCGGCTGGCGCGCCGAACAATTCGGCGGGCGAGTCGGAGAGAAATTCCTGCTCCGGGTCACACCTCGACTTGACCCACAGATCACCGGCATCGAGTCCCCAGGTGGTGAAGATGCTGACGCTGTAGCCGGCTGCCGAAACCGCGTCGAAGTCGTCGATCAGCGCATCCCAACTCAACGACTGATACACCGTTTGACTCACATCGAATGCCGGCTGCACGTCGAGACTGATCCGCGTCACTGCGCCCAATGCCCCCAGCCCGACGACCATGCCGTCGAAATCGTCGTCCCCTCTCGCAACCGTCACGAGGTCGCCGGTCGAGGTGACGAACTCCAGCGCGGCCACGGCGGCGGCCAGGTTGCCGTTGCCGTCGCCGGAGCCATGCGTCGCCGTTGCGACTGCGCCGCCAACAGAGATGTGAGGCAGTGAAGCAAGGTTGTGAATGGCCAAACCGTGCACCTTTAGTGCATCTGCGACATGGCCATAGCTTGCGCCAGCGTTGAAGGAAACGGTCTGACGATCCGCGGCGACGATGAGGTCGATCGGCCACCGGCGAACGCTGATCAACTCAGCGGAGTCGGCGATGTCGCTGAACGAGTGGCGGCTCCCCAGCACTCGAAGCCGCCCGGAACGGTCACCTGCACTCGCGACGATTCGCCGCAACTCCTCGACGTCTGCCGGTTCGTGCAGTGCAGTGGCCCCATAGGCGTAGTTGCCTGCCCAGTTGCTTCCGACCGCCGAACTCTCGTTCACGACGCACGCCTGAATGCGTCGAAACGTTCCGCCAAGTACCCACGGTTAGGCCACTCGGCTCGCCGATCCGGCAGTTGCCGGAGGCGTTCGCCGTCCATCTCCTTGATCGCATGCTGAAGGGTCGGTCCATCGAATGTCTCCAGCACCGACCTCTTGACTTCGACCACGTAGTCCGCCGAGATACCGATGATGTTGCTGTCGAACGCGCCGTGGTGAATCTTGCACAGCGCCAGGCCGTTGGAGACCTGGGGCAGCCCGCCAACAGAGTCTCCCTTGATATGTGCAGCGTCGAGCAGTTCCGTGAATGGCAACCTGCAAACTGCGCAACGGCGTTGGTACGCGCGCAGCACAGCGGCACGGAACAACGGCTGATGATGGCGCGCCATTACGATCCGCTCGTTGTACTTCTTGGTGATCTCGACGACTTCAGCACTTGCGCCAATCGGAATCGTGCGTTGACCGTGCTCGACGGCGACCGCGAACTGTTGAAGGTTCGGTTCCTCTGCGACAAGCCAAACCGGAAACCGAGGCACGAACACCTGGGCGGAACTGCCAGGGACGTAGCCAACGCCGACAAACCAAACGAGTGGCACGTGTCGATTCATCGCAGTCCGCAGCCAAACGTTGTCCGGCGTCGCAGGATCGGTTCCCCGCCACTTGTACCGAAGCAGCCCATCGGTACCAACGGAATCTTCGTACGGACGCCGACCGCCGTCGGGCACGTAGGAGGTCAGAATACTGATCGCTGCATCGGAGTAGTCCTTGACACGCCAGATCCCGGTCTGCGGGCCAACCAGGCGATGCGTCCGGCCGCCGTACTCGAACGCAGCCACGTCTTGACGGCTGAAGGCCTCTGTCCCCAGCATGCGGACTCTGAGCCATGCGAACACGGTCTCACGAAACGCAAAGTCATCGAGGTCGGTCGGCACAGCCGAACACTACGACTGTCCATCGGCTGCGTGCACCAAGATCGAGACTCCACCACACGCCATCGGTGTGGTCAGCCGGCGAGCGGCTTTCTTCCGGTGGGACAGCTACCACAATGTCAGCCGGTGGTTCAGCGGGCGGTGTCGGGCCCGATGACGGCGGCGATCTCCACGACCATGTCTGCCGGGAAGCCGCCGCATCGGGCGTGTTCGCGGATGGTCTCGGCGTTCTCGGTCTCGTGGACGCAGTAGATCTTGTCGCCGGCCACGTAGCTCGTGATCCACTTGTACGGAACGCCGAGCCCGGACACGACTTCGTTGGACTTGGCCGCGATATCGGCCAGTTCGTCTGCACTCAGGGTGCTCGCTCCGTCGATGTTGCGCTCGATGATGAACTGCGGCATGTGATGCTCCTTCTCTCGATGACGCCGTCAGCGGCGTCAGACGCAACGATCGCCGACCACCGTTTGCGCATGCGTACGACGGGACAGATCTGCGTAGTTGTCGCCGCACACGGATCCGCACACGGATCCGTGATCAACTGGTGTGGTCAGTCGAGGCACGAACACGGACCGCGGGAGTTGTGACAGGCTTGGACGAGATGCTCAACATCCGCTTGATCGGCGTCCCACGTATTGAAGGTCAGGATGGCGAACTGCGCGAGTTGCGCGGCAAGAAGCCGTGGGCGGTGCTGGCCCGAGTGCTCTTGGCCGATCGGGCGCTCACCCGCCGGGAATTGAGCGCCGAGCTGTTTCCGGAAGCTGCGGATCCGTTGGGGTCGTTGCGTTGGTGTCTCGCCAGCATCCGCAAGGCGATTGGCAGCGCCGAGGTCCTCACCGGTGATCCCATCCGACGAGAAATGCCAGAGTGGGTCGACGTCGACGTGCACCACTTGCGAGACGGGTTGGTCGAGACAGCGGACTACGGGGAACTGCTCGAGGGAGTCGACCCGCCCTGCGGGCCGGAGTTCTCGACGTGGCTGCTGGTGGCTCGCCTGCAGGTCTCGTCCCGGATCGCGGCCCGACTCCGTGATGCGACGATCACAGCGATCTCGCGAAGCGAACACGACCTGGCCGTCGAACTGGCCGAATTGGCGGCGCGGCGGTCGCCTTACGACGAGGGAGCTCACGTGTTGCTCGTCAGAGCGCTCGTCGCAGCCGGTCATCCGACCGCCGCTCTCGAGCACATGACCGCTGTCGAGTCGCTGTTCCGAGCTGAACTCGGGTGCGAACCGACACCGGCGTTGCGGAGCGCTGCTCGCGTCAATGTCGCCGCCGCACCTCCCGGAGTATCCCCGATAGCGCTCGCGTCGAGCTTGCTGCGTTCGGGCCGGGCGGCGATGTCAGCGGGCGCCGTCGATGCAGGCATCGACTGTCTCCGACGCGCCGGCGCCGAGGCCCAATCGGCGGGCGACCCACGACTCCACGGCCAATGCTTACTGGAGCTCGGCAGCGCGCTGGTGCACGCCGTGCGCGGATTCGACGACGAAGGCAGTGTGCTGCTCGAACAAGCGTTACAACTCGCCCAGACCGCAGGCGACGTCGAAGTAGCCGTCGCTGCGCTGCGCGAACGCGCCTACGTCGACGCTCTCGCGGGGCGACGCCTCGAGGCACAACGCCAGTTGACCGTCGCACTTCAACTCGCGGACGGCACACCGGCGCTGCTCCCGGGTCTGCTCTCGGTTTCCGCGTTCAACCTCGCCGATTGGGGCCACGTCGATGACGCACTGGAGCAGTACGAAATGGCCATCGAATCCGCCCGATCGGTCGCGGATCGACGCTGGGAAGGCTGGGCACTCGGACTCGGCGGATGGGCAGCCCTTTCGGACCAACGCATCAAGCATGCTCAAAACTGGCTGCAGCAGTGTCTCAACGTCGTCCACGAGACGCAGTGGATGTCATTCGAGCCCTGGCCGATGACCGCGCTGGCCGAAGCACACCTCACCGAGCGCTCCCTTTCGACGGCAACAGGTGACCTCGAGCAGATCTTCGCCACGAGCTGCCAACTCGAAGACCCGTGCTGGGAGGGAGCGAGCGGGCGCGTCCTCGCACTCCATCACGCCCAGGCCGGCGAACCCGATCGAGCGCTCGAGTGGATCACCGACGCCCGTCACCGCGCCCTGCGTAGATCAGACACATGGGTGGGGATGATCGGGGCAATCCTGCTCACTGAAGCACAGATCCGCCACTCGATTGGCGACACAACCGGAGCGAACATCACCGCCCGCGAACTCGTCGCCTTCGCCGCACGAACTCAACTCGACCACCTCCTTGAACACGGCCTCACAATCACTCGCTCAACCACCTGACTCCACCGCCCTGGCGCCCGCGACAGCACACCATCGCTCCGGGCGAACAGACGTGTGAAATGGACGTGAGCGGCGGCGGCAGACTGCAGAAGCGGTTTTGTCGGGGCCGCGCTCAACACGCAGCCGCAGGTCCTCGTCGGGTGGTCAGGCGATTGCCTTCGCCTCGACGAGATCAATCTGGTCACCGAGGTGGCCGGAGCCGTCGCGATCCTGCGGTCGTCAGGCGCGGTGTCCTCGTGGCGTCGACGCGGACGGGCGCCCTGGCAAAGCCACCGATACGTCGGCCCCATATCACGGCGATCACTACAGGGCGCGGACATAGCTCGGCCCGTCGAAGTTGGCCACTGCGAGGATTCAGGGCCACCTGTGCGAATTTGTCTTCACTCGCGCAGTCTCGGCCGCGTGCCGAGCCGAGCCGAGCCGAGCCGAGCCGAGCCGAGCCGAGCCGAGACAAGTTTCAGCCAGCGGTTGCCCGAAGAAGGCGGCGCTCGTAGTCGTCGGCCAACCCGCGAAGTGCGCCCGAGCAGTCGCCCGTCACGCTCGAGCCGTGCATCACCGCGAGTGTCTTGGGTTCGAGATCGGCGAGGGACCGAATCGTCGGCGCAGTGGCGGGGGTGAGACAACTGGCACCGAAGACGTCCTCAGCCTGTGCGGCGGCGGCAAGCACGTCATTCGAGGTGAGTGCAGGGCCCCCGCCGAGTTGAGTGAGTAAGTCTCCACACAGAAGGGTCTTGGTCGTCTCCTCGAAGAGCACTCGGGCCTCCCAGCCGTGTGGAACGTGCGGGGTATCGATGTGTCGCACCCGATGCCGTCCGAGTTCGAGTACCTGTCCGTTGGCGAGTGGCACGGGGAGCCGGTCGGCGAGATCGTTCAGCGACACCAGGCAACCGAGGCCCCCATGGGCGATCTTCGATTGGGGTGCAGCGGCGAGGAACTCGTTCATGGATCCGCACTCGTCAGCTTCCACGTGGCCGAAGGTGATCCATCGGAGTGTTGCGACTGGAAGCAAGGTGGCGATCGCGTCGCTGACAGAACCGAACAACATCCGCTGCCCGGTGTGGAACAGCAACGGCTCATCGTCGTCGATCAGGAATTGGTTGAAGGTGAACCCGGTGGGACCAACATCGGGAACGAATGTGGACAGACGATAGATCCCATCAGCAATTTCGTCGATCAGTGTGGTGGTCATGGTGTGCTCCTTTTTGCGGGTTAGAGGGGAAGGGAATGCTGGAGGACGCCGCTGCCAGTGGTTCGCTCGACGAGAATGCGGCCGTCGTGGTCGGCGTGGTCAGCGCGGCGCGCTCGCGAACCTGAAGTTCGTTCATGCCATCCCACCAGAACGGCGAATCGAATTCCTTACAAATCGGCTTGCCACCGCGCTTCTGTCGGATGAACTCGCGGGGAGATGCCTGACTTGCCGCAGAGCCAACGACGTGGGCCGTCATCGCACGGACGTCCCACCGTGTGCACTCGGTCTGGATGCTCCATTGCTCGGTGCTCAGCGCACGCATCAAGTCGCTGAACTTGCGGTTCTCCACTGCGGCGATGCGCATCGCTTCGTCGTGCTCGATGCGTGGGATCTGTGCGACGTTCACGGTTACGGCCGGTGTCTGATTCACCTCTTCGTCCTCCTACTGGTGGGCTTTTGTGTTTTCGATGCGGCGACCGGTGTGAGTCGATGTCAGCGACCAGCATCTCCACCACTCGGCGGGCGAGAGTGATCCATCGGTCGCCGCCGGGATCGTTCGCTACTTGCTGATGGCGAACGGTGTCCTCGCTCGAGAAGCGCACGAGGTCCTCGACGATGGCCACCAGTTCTTCCCGAGCGTCCGCCCGCGACTTCTGAAATCTCGCGGTCGACCGCTACGCACCCACGGAAACGGGCGAAGAGCCAGATTTCAGTACAGCCAGGGGTCGCGCAGATCGAGGAACTCCGCATTGGCGGTTACATCCGCAAAATTGGCGAACAACTCGGCGAGCTCGGCCGGCGGTTCCTTGCTCTCGTTGGCGCGCGCTGCGGCTTCACTCGTGAAGTAGTTGACCTCGACCGTGGAGTTCGCGCCGGTCCAGATCCGCACCCCACCGAGAAGATCGGGACGCCACGTAGCGGCGTGCTTCTCGAAGCGATCATCCAGATCCTTCAGCACGGAGCGGCCAGGGCCGGCAGCAGTCCTCATCACCTGCACGAACCCGGCCTCGTTCGACCCCCCGGCGAGGAACTCCTCGACATCGTCGGAGTCGGTGAACGACAGGGGCCGTCGAAGCACTTCTCGGTCTCGGACCACCACGCGGCCTGCTCCGCACGTTCGCTGTTCGCCTGCGCGGCGACCGCCGACTCGAAACGGGCGATGGCAAAGCCCATGCCATCGTCGGTCACGCCACCGGTGCTGCCCAAAAACCCTGCAGCTCCGGCACGAAGTTCCGCCTCCCAGCGGTCGAGTTGGCGGCGCAATCCTGACTCATCGGACACCCTGCCCTCAATAATCTGCACAAACATGATTCACCTTCGTTCCCGGCGCCACGGCCATCTGAGATCACCCACCACCAATCATGGCACTCACCGAGACACCCCGCGAGCGGCCGGGCCGAATGATCGAACCACGCCGCGAAGAGTGGGCCACACGCCGTCCTGCACCGTCGGTCCTCGTTCTTGCCTGGGGTCGAAGGCTCCCCAAGCTCACGCGGGATGTTGCATCGAGCCCATCGACGCTGTCGAGGACAATGACGTTCCGAGGGCTTCGACTGTGGCCCCGGCCATCGCCGCGTCGGCATGGCGATGCACAGCTTTCCAAGCGCCGTCTTCGCATCGAAAGACGATGGTGGCCCGAAGTGAGAAGGCTACGTCCGACCCACTTCCAGCGGCCCGGGCGCTGGTGTGTTCGACCTGCACGACGTAACCGAGATCTGCGGTGCTGAATCGACCGATCTCCTCGAACCGACGCCGTCCGCTGTGATATTGGGCAGCGCCCCTTTGGATGGCGGCGACGACCTTCTCTCCCCCCTGACGGTGCGTCCTGACAGACGATTGTCGCCTGCGTCCTCCCACTGTTTGGAAAGGCCAAATGCCCCTGACGCCAGCCAATGGGACGCCGAGCTCGACGAGCGTTAATCGGACGCTAGCGCGCCCTGCTGGGCTCCGAGCTCGAAGCGCCGAATGCCCTGATTGAGAATCAAAGGACGTCGGCCACCCCGGTGGACGTAGGTGTCGGCGTAGGATACGTAGGCTCGCGATGCAGGGAGGTGAAGAGATGTCCGATGTCGACAAGCCGTCGTGGTGGCGATCCGCGACACCTCCGCTGCACTGGCCGACCTCAGGCGGGAAGTGGCACGGGCATGTCACCTTGCCCGAGCATCTCTCGTGGTCAGGCCCGAGTTCCACCTTCAATCTCGACGACCCTGCCGAGCTGCGCCTGCTGTACACCACCGTGCTGCGCGAGGGCTCAGAGGACGATGTCCGCACGTGGATCCATCAGCCAACGCTGCTGGCCATCTGGGACTCCATGTGGTTGCCATCAGCCGTCCACGAGGCGTGGGACGGATGGATTCAAGAACACCGCGTGCATGTCGCTGTCTAAGGCCCAGCGACAGGTCGCAACTCTGGCGTTCTCGCTGACCGAAAGAAGTGCTCAACACTCGACGTCAAATTGAGCCGTCAGGGAGATCGACAGTCGATGTCGTCGCGTCGATCCGGGTCGGGAATGAGTCGAACCAACCGCGCTGGCCCAACAGCACGGCGAACGGCAAACGCCACCGGCTGCGCGCTCCAAGGTCGAGGCTCCACGACACGCCATGGGTGTGATCGTCCGGCGAGCTGAGTCGTAGGCGAACACGAAAGACCGGGGTCCGCTCGAATCCTCCGCCCACGCTCAGAGGGATCTCTTACAACGGGTCGTCGGCCTCGACATCGACGCCGAGAAAGGCAAATAACTCGGACTCGCCACCGAGATCGGCGAGCCGGAGTCCAACACGCCGAGCACCGCCGGAAGCACATCGGCCACGATCAACGGCACCTACTGCCGTGACCATTCCGTGACCAAACGGTGTGTTTCGTCGGCCGAAACAGCATCTGAGCTGCATGTTGTTGGCGGAGGTGGACGGGAATCGAACCCGCCGGACGAGGATCGCTCGTCCCAGCCGCTTTGAAGGCGGTGGAGTCCACCAGGTACCCGGACACCTCCGACGGTGACGATAGCGCGGGCGTTGGTCGGGCGTGGTTTCGGGGCAACCAATCAGCCCCTACTCTGTCGACATGAAGAAGATCCTGCTCCTGCTCGCCCTCGTCGGTCTCGCTGCGTTCGCTGCGAAGAAAATCAAGTCCTGATCGCACTCTGGCGCACAAGCCACGGCCATCATGACCAATCGTCCGGTTCTGCTCTGTACGGACACAGCCTGGCAGCGGTATAGCGACCAACTGATGCTGGCCGACCCAGACCTAGACGTCGTCCTGCTGCAAGGCGACGACACGATCGCAGCTGTTGATCTCGAACGGATCAGCATTGCGTTCTTCAGCGGTGACGCCTGGCCGGAACGCACTGTTGCGTTCATCTCGGCCTGCTTGCATGCGCCGAAATTGCGATGGCTGCACACGTTCAGTGCTGGCGTCGACAGTCCGGTGTTCGGCGAATTCTTACGACGAGGGGCACGACTCACGACATCATCCGGGTCGTCGTCGAAACCAATCGCCCAGACCGTTGCCTTGATGATCTTGGCGCTCTCCCGTGACATGCCGGCGTGGATGCGGGCCCAGCAGAGCCACGAGTGGACGCCGCACATGGGCGAAGAGTTGGAAGGCGCGAACCTGGCGGTGATCGGGATGGGGCCGATCGGTGAGGAAGTCGCACGTCTCGGTTCTGCGTTGAGTATGAACGTGATCGGCTGCCGACGAAGTGTGGCAGGCAGCGAGCCGTGCGAGACACGCACCTTCGACGCGTTGCCGACGCTGCTTGGTTGGGCCGATTACGTCGTCCTGGCGCTGCCCCTCACCGACGACACGGCCGGCCTGATCGGAGCCGAGCAACTTGCGCTGATGAAGCCGTCCGCTCGCTTAATCAACGTCGGACGCGGCGGGCTCGTCGACGAACCTGCCCTGATCGACGCACTCCAGAGCCAGCGCCTTGCCGGTGCCGGACTCGATGTGTTCGCGGTCGAACCGTTGCCTACCGACAGTCCGCTGTGGGACAGGGCCAACGTGATCATCACGCCGCACAACTCCGGCTCGACGGCACTCGCCAATCATCGAGCTGCGCAGATCTTCATCGACAACCTCGCCCGATTCCGTGCAGGATCCGAACTCCGCAACGAAGTTCACCCGGCCGACGGCTGAGTCGGTCTCTGCGCGATTGACCGTCCGCGATTGACGCCAGACGTTGGCGTGGCCGATTCGCTTCGATAGGTTCCCTGATACGGCTTCCCCCCGTTGATGTCACTCTGACGATCGCCTCTGCGCGGTTGGTTCCGGGGGGTTTTTATGATCACGGTGTTCTGGGCTGCCAAAGGCGGCAGCGGTACGACGGTGCTGTCCTGTTCGGTCGCACTGTTGTCGGCACGACAGCATGAATCGACGTTGCTGATCGATTTGGCGGGCGACGCGCCCACCGCGCTCGGGATGCCAGACCCAGCCGGCCCCGGTATTCACGACTGGGTCGGCGGTTCATCGGCACCACCATCGGCAACGATGGCAATCGGCGTCAACGTCACCGACAAACTGCGCCTGATTCCTGCGGGGTCAATGGTCAGCCCCAGTGATCACCCGCGCTGGCTCGAACTCGGCGAATACTTCGCTGCTGCCGATGCGGCCATCGTGATCGACGCCGGCACTCGCCCCCCACCTGCCAGTCTGATGGCCGTCGCCGAGCAGAGAATCCTGGTGACGAGAGCTTGCTATCTCTCGTTGCGGAGGGCGGCCGCCAGCCAACTCATTCCAACCGGGGTCATCGTGGTCCTCGAACCCGGGCGCGCATTACGACCGATCGACGTCGCTCATGCCCTCAATGCTCCAGTCATTGCCGAGGTCGACATCGACCCGGCCGTCGCCAGAGCGGTCGACGCCGGCTTGCTTGCGGCCCGATTGCCACGATCGCTCGCCACATCGTTGCGCGAGTTCGCGGCATGAGTAACGCGGAGTGGGTTGCCGAGGTCTGCGGCCTCCTCGTTGGTTCCCGCCCAACCGCGACCGGAAGCACAAGCGGCTCGACTGTCGAACGTGCCGACGACGCCGCCTCCGATCTCGTCAATGCCAGGCGGTTCGCCAGATCGTCGGCGCCGCTCGCCGACGACAGTGCAATCGAGGCGGTGGCCCAGGCGGCGATAGCGCATTTGCATGGACTGGGGCCGTTGCAGCCGTTCCTCGCCGACCCACTCGTCAACGAGATCATGGTCAACAATGGTGGCGACGTCTGGGTCGAGCGCGAAGGAAAGCTTGCGCTCGCAGGTCGCCTCGCTGGCGACGTCGCGCCCCGTTTGATCGAGCGAATCCTCAACCCGCTCGGCCGTCGGCTGGACAGACTGTCACCGATCGTCGATGCCCGTCTCCCCGACGGCTCACGCGTGTGCGCAGTGATCCCGCCGATCGCAGTGGACGGCCCATGCCTCACACTCCGTCGATTCGCGGTTCGACGCAGATCCTTCGCCGAGTTCACTTCCCCAGCTGTCACCACGCTGCTGCACCAAATCGTCGACTCGCGTTGCAACGTTCTGATCAGCGGGGCGACGTCGTCGGGTAAGACGAGTCTGCTCAACGTGATGATGTCCCGAGTCAGCCCGACCGAGCGGATCATCACGCTCGAAGACACCGCCGAACTTCAACTCGACGCCGCCCACGTACTGCGGTTGGAGACTCGGCCGAGCACCGTCGACGGAACTCCCGCGATCACGTTGACCGAGCTCGTCCGTACGTCACTGCGGCTTCGACCAGACCGACTCGTCGTCGGCGAAATTCGCGGACCTGAGGTGGTGGACATGCTGCAAGCGCTCAACACCGGCCACGACGGCTCGTTCAGCACCTGTCACGCGAACGGGCCGTACGACGCGCTCCGACGCCTTCACTCATTGGTCGTCCAGAACACCAATGGTTGGCCGATCGACGCGGTGCGCGAGCACGTCTGCAGCAGCATCGACGTGATCATCCACGTCGAGCGCACGGCGGTCGGCCATCGCACGATCACAGAGATCGTCGAACTCGGGCTACCGGCCGAACCGAATGCGCACAAGTTGCTTGCGGCCGGTCCTGAGGTTGTCGCCGGATTGACCAGGGGCCGCCTGTGAACGCAATTGCCACAGTTTCCGGCTTGACGATCATGCTCGTTCTGTTGCTGGCGAGACCGATTCGACACGGCGGCATCCATCGGTCGGCTCGCAGACTCGTCGGCGCCGGCGCGACGTCCGTGGGTCCGCTACGGGGACCGGCAGCCCGCCTGCTCACTGTGGCCGCCCAGCTGACAGAAGGTTGGCGACGGGTGCATCGAAGGACCAGCAACGACGCTGGGGAGCTTGCGAACATGCTCGACGACATCGCGCGTCGATGCGCGAGCGGTCAATCCCTGACGTCCGCGTTTGAGACGACGACCGCAGCACGTGACGAACTCGACGATGTCGCAACCATTCGAACAGCGCTGGCGTCCGGATCGTCGATCGACCACGCTCTCTCGTTGGCAGCCCCTCGCGACGCCGACGGGTTGCTCGCGATCCATGTCCTGAGGTTGTGCGCACGGCAGGGCGGCAACGTCGGTGAATCACTCGACCGGGCAGCGGCCACACTTCGCGAGCGTGACGCAATTCGTAGCGAGCGCCTTGCGCAAGCAGCGCAGGCGCGTCTATCGGCGAAGGTACTCACCGTCGTCCCGATCGCCTTCTCGGCGTGGACATTGCTGACCACGCAGTCCGTTCAGGAGTTCGCGACCAGTCCCTTCGGACTGGTCTGCTGCGGCGCCGGAATCGGTCTCAACCTCACCGGTTGGACGCTGATGAATCGCGCGATTCGAGGTCGGGAATGAACTCCGGATTCGTTTCGCCGCTGACCGCTTTCACCGCTACTGCGTCCCTCGTCGCCATCCTCGGGCGTCGGTTCCGGCCGCGGCCATCTCGACTCGGGCCGCTCCTCACGCGTTCGACCGAACGCACCCAGAAACGTCGGCCGAGGTCAGCACATCTCCGAGCGATCTCGGTCGCGTCGGCGTTCGTCGTGATTGGCGCACTCGCCGGACCGCTGGTCGGCATCGCGATGATCGTGGTGGCGTACCTGAGGCCGCGAGTCGCTCGGGCTCGAGGTCGTCGCCAGCGCGACGAGAGGATCGCTCGAAACTTTCCGGACTTCGTCGAGCTCTTGGTCGTGACCATCGGTGCCGGATGTACCCCGGTCCAGGCCTTTCACGAACTCGCCGCTCATGCCACCCCGGTGCTCCGCCCGGTTCTCGTCGAGATCGACCGACGAGTCGCTGACGGTGCCAGATTTGCCGACGCTGTTGGCCATCTTCCGACGGCCCTGGGTCCGATCGCTCAATCGCTGGCCGACGGACTCGCGCTCGCCGACCGCTACGGAACGCCAGTCGGCCCGATGCTCGACCGCCTCGCCAGCGACGGGCGCGCCCAGCGACGTCGCAACGCAGAAACTGCGGCCCGTCAATTGCCGATTCGACTCTCGTTCCCGCTCGTCGGCTGCACGTTGCCGTCGTTCGTACTGCTCACCATCGTTCCGCTGATGGCCGGAACCTTTTCGTCGTTGCAGGGCCTTCGCCCATGACGACCGCACCGCCAGCAGCGCGAGCAATACCGCTGCACGACAACCGGAGGTTCGCGATGCGCGATCACATGATCAGACTCCATATTTTCATCCGCAACTGGTACTCCTCGCTGGAGGATCGCGGTCAAGCAACCACCGAATACGCGCTGGTCCTACTCGGCGCAGCCGTGATCGCCCTGCTCGTCGTTGGCTGGGCAACATCGGGCGGTGGTGCCGGCAAGATTGGACGGCTCTTCGACCGAGTGCTCGACGAAGTGACCAGCCGGGTGTGACCCCGCGACAGACTCTGGCCGGGCGAGGAGCGACCGATGGCAGAGACCGCGGGCAAGCCACCGTCGAGCTCGCTCTTGCACTTCCGGTGCTGTGTCTGCTTCTGCTCGGCGTCGTCCAACTCGCGGTGGTCATCCGCGATCAGCTCGTCGTGATCGAAGCGGCGCGGGCCGGCGTGCGCGCTGCTTCGGTGTCGGCGGATCCGTCCGGAGCCGCATCGTCCGCGGCAACGGCCGCCGTTGGCACCGGCCTGTCACCAATCTCGGCGGGCACGTCGTTGAACGGCGCATACGTCACAGTGACGGTCACGATGGTCAGCATCACCGACGTTCCGCTGATCGGCATGCTTCTGCCCGACATCCAGGTCCAGAGCGACGCCACGATGACACTCGAACCCCCGTAGTCGCCGGATCCGCTGTCTGCCCCGGCCGGCGCACGCCCCGCGCAGATAGCGTCGAGCGCCGTGGACCTTTCGATGCGAACCTCGGTCGTCGGCGGCCACGCTGTGCTGAGTGCGGTCGGCGAGATCGACATGGCAACGCTGCCGGTGCTGCACAACGCATTGGTTCGCCATGTCCAGCAGAACCTCGGCGAAACCGTAGTCCTCGATGTCGACGGCGTATCGAGCTGCGACGATGCCGGCCTCGGCGTCCTGCTCGGTTGCGCAGGCACAGCGCGCGAGGGCGGCGGTGACCTTGTCGTGGTGTGCAGCGCCGGGCCACTGCGCGAGCGGCTGGCCCGCACCGGCTTCGACCGCGCGATCCAGGTCGCGACCACCATCGCTACGGCCGTGACCCAGTGACCGTCACGTGTCGGGCATGGCTGGCACGGGTTACCCTTCGGCCGGTGCAGCGCCCGAGACCGGTTGGACCTGGCCGAGCAATTCGACTGTCACTCGCAGTGGCTGCGATGGTGGTCGGTGTCCCAGCATGCTCCAGCGATGAATCCGCCGCGACCAAGGTCACCGAGGTCGTCCTGGTTCCGGACCCCACGGCTGTTGCCCCCGGCGGCTGCGATCCGGCGAAATCGCTCGCGACCCCGTCGATCAAGACCGCCGGCGGGACAACGCCGGCGACGCTTGGCATCGGGGATTTCGAGTGCGGAGGCGTGAGCGGAGACGGCTACATCACGTTCGTCTACAACCCGGTCTTGATCGAGGGTGGAGAATCCGTCGAGGTGTCCGTCGGCGACGACGTCATCGCGAAGGTCGCTTGGGCAGGTGCCGACGCAGAGCCATTCGTCGAGACCGATCCCGGTATCTGGACCGCATCGACGAACGGCGTCATCTGCACCCGACTGACGATCACACTTGCGAGCACGACCGGTTCGTCGACCGCCACGTACGGGGCCGACATTCGCGTCGGCGGCGACGACGTCGACTGCCCTCAACGAGAGATCGACCCGTCCGACCCCAGCGACATCGACCCCAGCATCAGCCTGCCGCCGCTGCCCGAGTCCACTGACGCCCCGCTGCCCGAGTCCACCGACCCTGAAGCGACGCAGAGCGCGCCAGAAACGAGCGGCTAGCACTCGACCGTTGCGAACGGGCGACCCAGGTGTGGCACGAATCCCACCGACTCATCGACTCATCGACTCACTGACTCACCGTCGGGAACTCGCAGCAGTCAGCCGAAGCGACCCTGGGTGCGAGGGCGGTGAACACCTCGCCGGTCGCCGGCTTTGACATGCGCTCGCTGTTCCTCCTCGAGCGCTGCCTCCTCGGCGACCAGACGTTGCAGGCTGAGCAATCGAACTGCGGGGAGAGCGCCCGCCTCGATTGCAGCGAGGACGGCGCATCCTGGTTCGTCCTCGTGCTTGCAGTTACGGAACCGGCAGTGGTCCATCAGGTCGAAGACATCAGCGAACGCGCGCTCGATGCCGTCACCACTCAACCACAGGCTGACGGCTCGAACTCCGGGCGTGTCGAGCAGCCAACCACCGGTTGGTAGTGAGACCAGTTCGGCTGCAGTCGTGGTGTGCCGGCCGCGCTGGTCGCCGAATCGAACGTCATTGGTACGCAACGCATCGTTGCCGACGAGTGCATTGATCAGCGTGCTCTTCCCAACACCGCTCGCCCCGAGCAGGGCCATCGTGCGACCGTCCTCTGCGTAGGAACGCAGTGTCTCCAAGCCGGCATGGGTGATGCCACTCGCGGCATGCACCGGTACCCCCAGCGCAACCTCTTCGAGCGTTTCGACAGAGCGGGCGATGACCGCGGGATCTTCGACGAGATCCAGCTTCGACAACACGACAACCGGCTTGGCTCCGCTGTCGAATGCCAGCACCAGTTCTCGTTCGAGCCGTCGTTGATTGGGCGGACTGTTGAGGCCGTGCACCAGGAAAACAACGTCGATGTTCGCTGCCAACGTATGGGCCTCGGCCCGATTGCCCTCATGGGAGGCCCGCCGCACGAACGCGCTCTGGCGTTGCATCACGGTCTCGACCCGTTCGCCGTCGTCGGATGGAATGACCCAATCGCCGACGGCAACGTCTGCTCCGATGTTGCGGACACGCAACGGCTCGTCGCCAATCGCCTGCAGCAACGTGCTCCATCCCCGGTCGAGACGCATCACTCGTGCCGGTCGTCCGAGGTAGCCAAGCTCAGCCCAGGCCGAGCTGAGTTGCTCAGTCCATCCGAGCGCAGCATCCGGAACGCGGACCTCGACAGAGTGGTCGTCTGCGCTGCTCTCCGTGAGGTCGTCTGCCATCGTGGCCATGACCGTAAGGACTCATCCGGGCTACGTCAACGTGATTGCGCCAGCTCGATGACTGAAGCTGTCGATCCAACATCGAGAGAATGTGGATAAAGAGGTGTGACCGACGGCTCTCGACCCAATCGTCTCCGCTGCCTTACCGTACGGGTGCCTGCGAAATCGGTCACCGCCGATTTGTCGCTGTGGTCGCGTCGTCGCACCGGCCCCTACCGTTACCCGTGAAAGTCGAGATCCTTCATGCTCTCCCGCCTCGCCCGCTACTGCGTGCGTCATCGCCGCCTCGTGCTCGGAATCTGGATCGCAATTTTCGTCGGTGGCTTCGCCGCTGCCGGTGCCGCAGGCACCAACTTCCGGACCCAGATGCAACTGCCGAGCGGCGAGGCGAAAGAGGTGTTCGATCTGCTCGGCGACCAACGAGGTGGGGCAACGGCCGAGATCGTGTTTCGCGCAAGCGGCGGCGCGGAATCAACCGAAGTGCAGGATGCCCTGACCCCGCTGTTCGAGGAAGTGGCGAAGCTGGAGGGCGTACTGATCGCCAGCCCATATGACAGTCCTGCGACCCAAATCGATGCCGCCACCGGAACCATCGGTGTCGCCCGGCTGACGATCACCGAGCGCACGCAGGAAGAGTTCATGACCCTCGCCACCGAGATCAAGGATCTCGCCAAGGTGGTTCCCCGCGAGTTCCCTGACGGATCGACGCTCAACCTCGAGTACGGCGGCAACGTGTTCGGCGAGTTCGAACTGCCGGCATCAGAGGCGCTCGGC
>JANOQU010000344.1:0-8540 GCA_031422355.1 Actinomycetes bacterium | reverse complement strand
CGGACGATGTCGACACCACTCGAGTTGGTAGAGCACCCAGCGAGGGCGAGACCGACTGTTGCGAGCACCACGATTGAGCGAAGCCGTCCAGCCATCGGGCCAGCGTACGGCAGGAGCCGCCGTAGCCTCAGGAGGATGCGGATGGGTCCTTACATGCTTCTTCCCGGCGACAAGGAGTCCGTCAAGGGGGTCCGATTCAGCCGCGGTGGTCTGCGCCGGGTTTGGCTGTTCGCCCGCCCATACCGGACGAGTATCTACGGCTTTCTTGCGACCATCGTTGCCGCCGCGCTGCTGTCACTGATTGCGCCGTTCGCGTTTCGTCAGATCATCGACCACGCGATCCCAGCCAAGGATCGGTCAGAGATTACGTGGTTGGCCAGCATCGTCGTCGCTGCCGCGATTCTCGATGCTGCGTTGTCCATTCTGCAGCGATGGTATTCGGCCCGAATCGGCGAGGGTCTGATCTACGACCTGCGCGTTGCGTTGTTCGACAAGGTCCAGCGGATGCCGATCGCGTTCTTCACTCGCACCCAGACCGGCAACGTGATCAGCCGGCTCAACAACGACGTCGTTGGCGCCCAGTCAGCTGTCACCAGCACACTCGGCAGCGTGGTCAGCAACTTGGTGGTGCTCGTGACCACCCTGATCGCAATGGTGTCGCTGGAATGGCGTTTGACCCTGTTGTCGTTGGTGGTGCTGCCGCTGTTCATCGTGCCTGCCAAACGAGTTGGCCGACGACTGCAGGGAATCTCGCGGCGGAACATGGAATACAACGCCCAGATGAACACCCAGATGACCGAGCGATTCAATGTGAGCGGTGCGCTCCTGGTCAAGTTGTTCGGGCGCCACGACCGCGAGATCGCAACCTTCGCCAAGCGAGCTGAGGGGGTTCGCAACACGGGGATCCAATCAGCGATGTACGGCAGGGTCTTCTTCGTCGCACTCGGCTTGGTCGGCGCTCTCGGCGCCGCAGCGGTGTACGGAATCGGGGCCCACCTCGCCGTCTCGGGATCCATCTCGTCGGGCACCTTGGTGGCGCTCGCAACCCTTGTCGCTCGGATCTATCAACCGCTGACGGGGCTGACGAACGCTCGGGTGGATCTGATGACTGCGTTCGTCAGTTTCGAGCGGGTCTTCGAGGTTTTGGATGCGCCTGTTTCGATTGTCGACGCGCCGGGTGCGGTTGACCTGATCGATCCCGCCGGGTCGGTCCAGTTCGACAATGTGACGTTCCGCTACCCGGGCGCGGCGGACGTGTCGATTCCTTCGCTCGAAGCACCAGGTCCACAGGGCGTCGATCCCGATCGCGATGTACTCAAGGACTTGACGCTCACGATCGCCGCGGGCGAAACGGTTGCCCTGGTGGGTTCATCAGGGGCGGGCAAGACCACCCTGGCCTCGCTGATCACCCGCCTGTACGACGTGACCGACGGCGCGGTGCGGATCGATGGTCACGATGTCCGGTCGCTCACCGGTCAATCGTTGCGCAATGCCATCGGAGTGGTCTCGCAGGATCCCCATCTGTTCCACGAATCGATCGAAGCCAACCTGTTGTACGCCAAGCCCGATGCGACCCGCCAGGAATTGGACGAGGCATGCCGGGCGGCGCGGATTTCGGACACGATCGATTCATTGCCCGACGGGTACGCCACGGTCGTTGGCGAGCGCGGCTATCGGCTCAGCGGGGGTGAAAAGCAGCGGATCGCAATCGCCCGGATGCTCCTCAAGAATCCAGCCGTGATGATTCTCGACGAGGCCACCAGCCATCTCGACAACGAGAACGAGTCGCTCGTGCAGGCGGCGCTCGAGAATGCCCTTCGCGGTCGTACGGCGTTGGTGATCGCTCATCGATTGTCGACAATCCGCGAGGCGGACCGGATCGTCGTGCTCGACGGGGGCCGATTGGTGGAGCAGGGAACGCATGACGAGTTGATGGCCCTTGGCGGTCTTTACGCCCGTCAGGAGCACGTGGCTCAGCCCAACTACACGTGACCAGCGCTGGTCAGGGCCACTATCCAACTTCCCTGTCACACCCCGCGACCAAGATGGTCCTATGACACCCGCCGCCACATTGCTGATCGTCGCTCTGGCGCTGATCGTCGGTGCCGGGTTCACGTTGTTCATCGTTCGCCGCAACTCTGAAGCGTCCGGCCAATCTGCGGCGGAGCTTGCCCAACAGCTTGCGTCCGCACAGGCATCGCAGGCCGCCGTGGCGCAGGCTCATGCGGTCGCCGGCAGTCAGCAGGCTGCGGTGCTGGCCGATATGCAAGCCGCAGCAGCGGCTGCGCAGGCCGAAGCGCTGCATCGCGGTCTCCAGGCGGCGATGGCGTCACTGCAGATCCAGGCCGCACAGGAACGAGACGCGGCAGTCCAGGCCGCTTTGAATCAGGTCGCCGTGCTCGGCACTCAGCAGCTCGGCTCGCAGGCCGCCGCCGCCTCGGCAGATCTGGCGGCCAAGAAAGACGTCATCGAATCCCGGCTCGGCCAGATCCAGACCGAGGTCCGCAGCGATCTCGACCGGTTGTCCGCCCTGGTCAGCCAACTCGGCGAGTCCACGTCGCAGCGTTTCGGTCAGGTCGATTCGTCACTCCGGGCTCACGCTGAGATCACCCAGCACCTCAACAACTCGACGCAGGGCCTGCGCGAAGCCCTCGCCAGCCCGAACAACCGCGGCCAGTGGGGCGAGCGGATGGCGGAAGACATCCTCCGTTCGGCTGGCTTCATCGAACACAAGCAGTATCGCAAGCGCACCGCCGTCGAAGGTGACGGCCAGGGCATCCCCGACTTCACGTTCCTGATGCCCAAAGGTCAGGTGCTGTTCATGGACGTCAAGTTCCCAATGGCCGCCTACCTGCGCTTCCTCGACGCCGGAACCGAGGCCGAGCGCAGCACTCATCGGGCCACGTTTCTACGCGACGTCCGGATGCGGGTCAAGGAACTCGCCAAGCGTGAATACGCCAGCGCAGACAGCCGGGCAGCAGTCGACAACGTCTTGCTCTTCGTGCCGAACGAGACGCTGAGTGCTTTCATCCACGAGAACGACCCCAGCCTGATCGACGAAGCAATGCGCCAGAACGTGGTCATCTGCTCGCCACTCACCCTGTTTGCATTCCTCGGCATCATCCGCCAGGCCTTCGACAATTATGTGATGGAGCAGACCAGCCAGGAGATGATGCAACTGCTCGGCAAGTTCGCCCAGCAGTGGGGCAAGTACTCCGAATCGATCGAGCGGGTCAAGCGACAGTTCGACACTGTGCAACGATCCTTCGATGAGTTGGCAACGACTCGCAAGCGTGCCCTCGAACGGCCGCTCAAGGATCTCGAAGCGCTGCGCCTCGATCGCGGCGTGGCCGTCGACGGAGAACTGTTTGCGAACGAAGTACTCCAGATGGAGGGCTACCGCGAACTGGGCGCATGAATTTGCGGGTGACCAACGGCGTATTCGTTCGACTCATCGCCAACGACCAGCGCGTCGCTGGAAGCCGAGTAGTGCATCGTCGTCGGCATCGGAATACAAAACGCCACGGCTGACTTGGCCCCGTCTTCGATCCAAATGCGGCCGCCGTGGGCCTCGACCAAACCGCGCGCAATCGCCAAGCCCAAACCGCCGCCGCCGCCGGACTGCCGATTTCGGCTTGGATCGGCACGGGTGAATCTCTCGAATGCTTGGGCCCGGAACTCGATTGGAAATCCTGGTCCGTCGTCGGCGACTCGAACGATGGCGCCATCATTGGTCGTAACCGACACCGACACCGTCGACTGCGCAGGTGCATGACGGATCCCGTTGTCGATCAAGTTGCGAATCACTCTCGACAACGACACGGGACTGGCTAGAACGTGAATCGAGTCGTCTGCCTCGAGCACGAGGTTCACGTCAGCCGCGGCCGCCATGGGTGCCAACGACTCGACTGCGCCGTCAGCGAGTTCGACGAGATCGATTCGCACTCGTTCGAGGTCGAACCGGCCAGCGTCGAGTCGAGCGAGGAGATAGAGGTCGTCGATCAACGATCCGAGTGCCTCGACGTCATGTTGCATCGAGCGCAGGTAGCGCTGCGGATCGGGTGCGACGCCATCGACCATTGCTTCGATTGCAGCGCGGAGCGCCGCCAAGGGCGACCGAAGATCGTGGCCGATGTTGCTCAGCAGCGCGCGACGTTCCTGCTCGACGGTCTCGCGCTCACGCTCCAGTCGGTCGAGTTGATCGACGAGGTCATCGACGGCTCGCCCGACGTGGCCCAACTCGTCAGCACGCACACTGTCGACCCGAATCGATCGATCCCCTGACTCGATCCGGCGAACGGTCGACTCGAGGTGGCGCACGTCATCGCGCAGCGGCTGGGACACCACGACAGCGAGCAACGATGCGAAACCGGCGGCCACCGCGAGCAGCACAAGAAACGCGGTCAATTCGTCGTTGGAGACGAACATCAGGCGGGCCGCAATGAACGCCGCCACCACGGCGATCAGCAATGAGGACAAAGCAACGACGATCAGGGATTGACGCAAGGTGTGGGATCGACGCGAATGATGACGCAGACCGACCCCGACCAGGACGACGCCGATCGCGAGCGAAACGAACGCGGCGATCGTCACCCATGGATGATCGCCGAATCCCGCTCGCATCGACACCGCGAGTCCTGCCTCTCCGGGCCCTCGCAGAACCATGCTCATGGCTCGAACCGGTACCCGACGCTTCGGACCGTGACCAGCCAGCGCGGCTGCTCCGGATTCGCCTCCAGCTTCTGGCGGAGGCGGCCAATGTGCACCGTGACCGTCGCCGGGTCCTGAAAATCGGGCGACGACGACCAGACGAGATCCAGGAGCTGAGCCCGGGAGAAGACCTGCCGCGGTGACTTGGTCAGCAAGGCAAGCAGGTCGAACTCCTTCGGCGTGAGGGCCACGACCGTGCCATGGAGGAAGACCTCTCTCGTGCCGGTGTCGATACCGAGTCCGTCGAAGTCCTTGCGGTTCGATGCTTCGGTCGACGGTCTGGCAGTCGTGCGACGCAGCACCGTTTGAACTCTCGCAGCGAGTTCTCGTGGCGAGAAAGGCTTGACGACATAGTCATCTGCGCCCAACTCGAGGCCCGAGATGCGATCAACCTCATCGGCGCGAGCAGTCAGCAGGATGACGGGAACGTTGCTGTCGACCCGAAGCCGTCGCAGAATCGAGAGGCCATCTATCTCGGGCAGCATCACATCGAGCACGACCAAGTCGGGCACGTTGCTATCGAGCCAGCGTTGTGCTTCTCGCCCGTCTGCCGCTTCGTGGACTTCGACACCGTCGAGTTCGAGATATCGGGCGACAACCTCGCGCACCATTGGCTCGTCGTCGACTATCAAAACCCGTGCAGCCATGGGGCACAGAGTAGGGCCCTGGTTGCGGATGCTCGGCACGGTCGGCCAAGTTTCGCGAACGTTTCGCTCCTGGCGTTCAAACGGTTCGCTGAATGAACAAGACTAGAGACATGCCTGCATCTGACGCCGATTCCCCACCACCGAATTCGTTGGACCCGTCGATCGGCCGACGCTCGCGCCGTCGTCGATTCCTGATCGGCGGCGGGGTTCTCGGTGTCGCTGCTCTCGTCTTCGTATTCGTCTATTTCGAACCGCAAACGGCGTTCATCGACGACAAAGTCAGCGAGACCATCCCGGGACTCGATGACGCGCTGGCCGCCGAGACGGCTCCGGTCGTTGCGACCGACGCTCCGATTGAGCCGACCACCACGATCTCCACCGTTGCGGAGCCGACCGTTCCGGAATCGGCGGTTCCGGAAGCGACAGTACCGGTATCGACGGTCCCGGCGCCCGCCAACAGCGTCTCGGCCGCGATCCTCCAGGCAGCGACCACCGGTCAGCCAGTTGTGCTGTCACGAGGTGAATTCTTCAGCGGCGAGCACAGCACCAAGGGCACGGCGCTTGTGGTTGCACTGCCCGATGGTTCACTCGTCGTTCGGTTTGAGGGGCTCGACACCAGCAACGGTCCCGATCTGCGGGTGGTTCTCTCGCCCGATGCAGCGTCAGAGAGTTCGGATTATTCGAATCGGTTGATCATCGACGATCTCAAAGGCAACATCGGTGATCAGAACTACACCCTCGGCGCCGACGTCGATCTCACCCAATACACAGCGGTCGTCATCTGGTGCGAGAGGTTCAGCGTGGCCTTTGGCGCGGCGCCGATCGACGTGCAGGCATAGGCGAGGTGGTGCTGCGTCCCCGCAAATCCTTTGATCGGCTAGACATTGCCCGCCGAGTGCTCCGTTGTTGCGTGAAAGGCACGTGAGATGTCCAAGACCGACATACGTCAGTCCAACCAACCCGACGCTGGTGCTGGCGATCCGCCGGATACGGGAACGCCGGCCACGTCTGGCGGGACGGCCGACACGGCAAAGGCTGCTCGCCAACTGCTGATCGAATCAGGGATGAAGGGCCATCGTCCGCCGCGCTGGTGGGGCACCGTGACCGGACTGCTCGCTGCCGCCACGGGCCTTGCGTTCGGCGAGGTGGTCGCGGGGTTTTCGAGCGAGCTCCGTTCGCCTGTGACCAGTGTTGGTGACCGTGTCATCGACTGGGTCCCGAACTGGATGAAAACGTTTGCGATCGAGAACTTCGGCACGAGCGACAAGGTGGTGCTGATCTGGACGATCCTGGTGGTCATCGCCATCGCTGGCGCTTTGATCGGGATCGCGACCGTTCGCGGCCGACGCGACATCGGCATCATCGGTTCGGCGGTGTTCGGCATCCTCGGTGCTTGGGCCGGTGGATTCGGACGGAACACCACGACCGCCGGCATTTTCCCCGCACTCGTGGCCGCGGCGGTGGCGGCAGCAGTGCTGCTGGCCGGCTACCGACTTGCCCATCCGCGTCCTGTCGTCACGCCAGCGCGTTCGCGCGGCACCAACCCGCCGGTGTCAATGGCTGCGCCGCTCGATCGCCGCCGCTTCTTGATCGCGTCGGGCGGGCTCGCCGTCGTTGCAGTCGCGGTTGCGTCGTTCGGGCGCGACCTGCAGGACCGGTTCAACAGCTCACTCGAGCGTGCCGGCGTTCGGCTTCCGTTGCCCCAGGATCCCTTGCCGGCACCCCCGCCAGACCCAGCGCTGGCGGTCGGCAACGAGGGCTTGTCGGAGCTGATCACCCCGATTCGCTCGTTCTACCGGATCGATACGGCGCTGACATTCCCGAGTATCTCGCTTTCGACGTGGAAGCTGAAGATCCGCGGGATGGTCGATCGCGAACTGACCTTCACCTATGACGACCTGCTGAACCGCGACCTGATCGAACGTGACATCACCATTTCCTGCGTGTCGAACGAAGTTGGGGGAGATCTCATCGGTAACGGCCGTTGGGTCGGCTGTCGCCTCGACGATCTTCTCGACGAAGCCGGCATCGACAAGCGGGCCGATCAGATCATGGGGATGTCCGATGACGGCTTCACCGCCGGCTTTCCGGTCGACACCCTCGATGGACGCGACGCGCTGATCGCATTCGGCATGAATGGCGAGGTTCTGCCCGTCAAGAACGGCTTCCCGGCTCGCATCATCGTTCCCGGAATCTACGGCTATGTGTCGGCGGTGAAATGGCTGACTGAGATCAACCTGACAACGTTCGCGAAGGACCAGGGTTACTGGATTCCCCGCGGTTGGGCTGCTCTTGCCCCGGTCAAGACCCAGTCCCGAATCGATCGTCCGGGCCGGGGTGTTTCGGTCGGCAGCACCGTGATCGGTGGCGTCGCTTGGGCTCCGACGCGCGGGATCAGCAAGGTCGAGGTTCAAGTCGACGACGGCGAGTGGGTCGAGACGATGATCGGTCCGGTGCTCAGTGAAGACACCTGGGTGCAGTGGTGGACGAAGTGGGACGCGACCGAGGGCCGACACCAGATCCGGGTTCGGGCAACCGACGGTAACGGGGACACCCAGACCGAGGAGCGCACCCGGGTGGATCCCGATGGTGCAACCGGCTGGCACACGATTCGAGTCGACGTCTCCAGCTGAAGCCTCCGCAGGCTGGCAGACTCTGCGGTGTGAGCCAGGCCGCCTTCGATCTCGATCTCGACGACGGGAGCGAACCGACGTATTCCGTGTCCGAACTCGCCGATGCGGTGAACGGAGCGCTTCGGCGTCAGTTCGGCGATGGTGTCTGGGTTCGCGGCGAGATCCAGGGTTTCGGAGAGAAGGGTGGCCACGCCTATTTCCGGCTCGTGGAGTCCGGCGACGACCGCAAGGCTGTGCTCGATGTGTCGTTCTTCGCCAACGTTCGGATGCGTATTCGACCGATCCTGAACAAGCATCGGCTGCATTTGGCCGACGGGATGAAGGTGCGCATCTTCGGCGTGCTCGACTACTACGCCACCAACGGACGGCTCAGTCTCAAGATGAGTGGCATCGACCCTCGCTACACACTTGGCGAGATGGCCGTTCAACGCGACGAGGTGATCAGGCGGCTCGTTGCCGGGGGCCTCTATGACGAAAATCGACGGACGACGCTGGCCCCTCTACCGCTGCGGATCGGACTGATCACCAGCCGCGACAGCGCGGCGTGGCA
>JANOQU010000343.1:0-3952 GCA_031422355.1 Actinomycetes bacterium | reverse complement strand
GGTATTGCTCGATCGCATCCTGGAGGACGGGTCGCAGTTTGTGAACGCCCTTGCCGCTGAGAGCCGAGATCTTCAGGATCGGAGCGTCGCCGATGAAGCCGAGCTTTCGCTTCACATCCGCAACAAGATCGAGACGTTGCTCAGCGTCGGTGATCAGTTCCCATTTGTTCAACATCAACACGATCGGGCATCCAGCAGCGTCGACCCGCTCGGCGAGACGTTGATCCTGGCCGGTGATTCCCTCCGTTGCGTCGATCACGAACAACGCAATGTCGGAGTCGTCGATTGCCCGCAGAGCCCGCACGAGCGAGTAGTACTCGGCCGAATCGTCGATCTTGCTCCGACGACGCATTCCGGCGGTGTCGACGAAGACGATCGGGCCGTCCTCGGTCTCGACCAATGTGTCGATTGCATCTCTGGTCGTACCCGGCATGTCGTGCACGACGGATCGGTCCTGGCCGACAAGACGGTTGAAGAGCGTGCTCTTGCCGACGTTCGGCCGCCCAACGATTGCGACCCGCGGAGGGGCAATCTCTGGCGGCACCCAATCCTCGTCGTCCTCTGCGAGTTCGGCGATACCGGCTGCACTGACGTCAGGGATACGGGCGATGACTTCGTCGAGCAGGTCCCCGGCGCGACGGCCGTGCAACGCGCTGACCGGCAGCGGCTCACCGAGGCCGAGCGCAAGGAAATCCCATCGGTCACTCTCACGGCGGTCGTTGTCGGCCTTGTTGACGACCAACAGGACGGGCGGTTTGATCTGGCGTAGCCACAACGCGATCGATTCATCGTCATCGGTCATCCCGACAGACCCGTCGACCAGGAACATCACCAGGTCAGCGGCGCGCACGGCTGCCTCGACCTGACGACTCACCTTTTCGTCCAGTTCGCTACCCCGAGGCAACCACCCTCCGGTATCGACGAGATTGAACGGACGGCCGAGCCACTCGGCCTCCACTTCCTTGCGATCCCGGGTGACGCCGGGGCGGTCCTCGACGATGGCCATCTGCTCGCCGACGATGCGGTTGAACAGGGTGCTCTTGCCAACATTTGGGCGACCGACGATGACGACGGTTGGCAAATTGTGGGTGGCGTCCGAGGTCGGATCTACGGCGGGCTTGTTGGATTCAGTCATTGCGTGGTTTCCATGATCGTGACGGGTTGCGGACGCTTGCGCGTTGCGGGGATGCCGAGCGCCTGGCGAAGTGAGATTCCGTTCGTCGGGATCACCTCGACTGACCGAGGCAGTGAATCGACGGTGGTTCCGTCGAGAAATCGACCTTCGCTGAGGCAGACATCGGGGAGCAGATAACGATGAGCCATTGGCTGGGCCGACAGCACGCGGGCGATGTCCTCGCCCACCATCAAACCCGTGACTGCCGTATTGCCGCCGAAGAACTCGTTCGCAATCGGGATCACCCGGACATCGGTGCGGCCCAGGTCGGCGATCAGCGGCGCCAGGATGTGAGCGCCGAACTCGCCGGTCAGGATGCCGATCGGGGCGGTCGCGCGGGGCTTGATGAGTACCGACCCGGCTTCGCCAGATTGGCCGCAGCCGCGCATCCCGGTATCGCCAGCAGGATTGCGCGGGGCGCGGTATCCAGCAGCGGGAGCGCCGTCGACCCAGGAGAAGAAGCCGCTCTGCGGTCCGACCGGAACATCGACCTCGCCGGAGAACTCCATCGCGAAAGTTCGGGCCATCCCGATGCCATCTTCGTGCATGTCGAAGCCGGCATAGGTATGGGCCGCAGGAAACGGCCGGCCACTCATGATGTAGTACTCGTCGGCAGCGAACACCATTCGATGCCCGACTGTGGTGAGGAAGATGTCCTGCCAGTCGTGGATCGTCTCGACGACGGCATCGGCTTCGTCGCGAGTGTGGAATCGCATTGCGGATTCCTTGTTGAACCGGCTCAGACCAAGCGGCACGCACGCCAGCGACGCGAGTTCCGGATACTGATCCAGTACTCCGGCCAGCGTGTCATCGAGAATCGCTCCGTCGTTCACTCCTGGGCAGACGACGATCTGACCGTGGACTGTGATGCCGTGGTCGAGCAACGCGCGCAGCCAACGCAGACTCATCCCGCCGCGGGGATTCTTCAACATGCGTCCGCGAATCTCAGCGTCCGTGGCGTGGATACTGACGTGCAGCGGCGAGAGGTGTTCGGTGATCACCCGCTCGAGATCGGCCTCGGTGAACCGAGTCAGCGTGGTGAAATTGCCATAGAGAAAGCTGAGCCGATAGTCGTCGTCTTTGAGGTACAGACTCTTGCGAAGACCCTTGGGTAGTTGGTAGATAAAACAGAATTCGCAGTGGTTGTCGCACGTGCGAACGCGGTCGAAAACGGCACTCTCGACTTCGGCTCCGAGCAACTCACCCTCGGCCTTCGCGACCTCGAGTTGGATCTCCACGTTGCCGCGCCGAATCTCGATGTCGACCTCGGCTTCGTCAGCCAGAAACCGCCACTCGATGATGTCGCGGGGTACCTGGCCGTTGAGCCGTACAACCTCGTCGCCAGCCAACAATCCTGCCCGCTCGGCTGGCGAGCCGGGCGCGACAAGAGTGACAAGGGGCAGCGACATAGCCCACGAAGGCTACCGGCGCCCAATCGGGTGCACTCCGGAGCACGTCGGGGCGTCGTTCGGGGCGTCGTTCGGGCGTCGTTCGGACGTGCAGCCGAGGTCGGCGGATAGCCTGATGAGGTGGATGTCGATCGGGTGCTGCTCGCCGAGCCGCGAGGGTTCTGCGCCGGCGTCGAGATGGCAATCAAGGCGCTGGCGTTCATGGTCCGCAGCTTCCCGGCTCCGGTGTACTGCTATCACGAGATCGTCCACAACAAGCTGATCGTCGAGCAGTTCGAGGCACAGGGCGTCATCTTCGTCGACGACATCGACGAGGTGCCGCTCGGTAGTCCGATCATGCTCTCCGCCCACGGTTCAGCGCCAGAAGTCGTCGCTGCCGCCCGCGGCCGTGGCAGCTACGTGGTCGATTCGGTCTGCCCATTGGTAACCAAGGTGCATCACGAAGTCAAGGTCCGTGCGAACAAGGGTTACCGGATCGTCTACGTCGGCCATGAAGGGCACGAGGAAGCCGTCGGCACGATGGCGGTCGCACCGACGTCGATCAGCCGAGTCGAATCAGTTGCCGAGGTCGATGCACTGCCCAGTTTCGACGAGCCGGTCGCACTCCTTGCCCAGACGACCCTGTCGCATCGAGACTGGGAGGGCGTCGCTGTCGCTGTTCGGGCCAGGTATCCAGAAGTCTGGTCGCCGGGTCGCAGCGACCTGTGCTTCGCAACCACCAACCGCCAGTCCGCGCTGATGAACATCGCGCCGCGCGTCGATGCCCTGATCGTGATCGGCTCGGCGAATTCCTCCAACACCCGGGCGCTCGAGAAGCTTGCGATCGAAGCCGGGTGCCCGAGGGTGTTCCGGATCAATCACGTCGAAGAATTACCCAATGATCTGTTCGGAGTCGTCGGCGTGACGGCGGGTGCGTCGGCGCCTGAAGACCTCGTCCAAGCGGTCGTGCGCCATCTCGCGCCTCGACACGGCGTCGAGACCGTTCGAGCAACAGAGGAGGACGAGTACTTCCCTCCCCCGCGCAATATCCGCGACCTTCAGGCCGCGATCAGCCGCGCTGCTGCCGTGCTGCTCGGCGCCTCGTCAGACGCAGCGGCGATCGACGATCGGGCCGTTCCTGCGAGCGAGGTACTGGCAGCCCTCAGCCACTGACTCGGCATCGACCGGGTCACCGGCTGATCTTCCAGGAACGCGAGCGAGTGGAACGTGTCTGGCAGGCTTGCGCAGTGCTCTCCCCTACTGTCGCAACGATTCGACTGACCCTGCACGTCCTGGCCGCAACGATCTGGGTCGGCGGCCAGTTCACCCTCGCCGGTCTCCTCCCCGTATTGCGCACGGCGGACGGCATGCCCAAGCTCGCGGCTCGTGC
>JANOQU010000342.1:0-1743 GCA_031422355.1 Actinomycetes bacterium | reverse complement strand
CTTCAATGGCAAGGTACTCACCGTCCGCGGCGATGACACCCGTGCCATTGCCGCGATGCTCGATGTGCCGGTCGACCAAGTCGGCCAACGGCTCGACGCACTCGACCTGCTGTTCCGGCCCGCCGGCGGCTGAATCCGACTCACCGGTTGAGCGTTGGCTCAGCCGTAGATTGGTTGAATGACGGATTCGTTCGGGGTCTACATCCATATCCCGTTCTGTGCGAAGCGCTGCGACTACTGCGCGTTTGCGACATGGACCGATCGTCATCATCTGGTCGACGGCTACATCGACGCCCTGATCACCGATGTTCGCCGCAACGTCGGTCTCGAAATGCCGGTTGCCGACAGCATCTTCGTTGGTGGTGGCACTCCGACGTTGGTGTCGCCAGTCGCTCTGGCGTCGGTGATCGAGGCGATCCCTCGGCGCGACGGCGCCGAAGTCACGGTCGAATGCAATCCCGACGACGTCACCGACGAGATGATGCTGATCTACGCCGATGCGGGCGTCAATCGGATCAGTCTCGGTGTGCAGTCGATGGTGCCCGAGGTCCTCGTGTCGCTCGGCCGAACCCATGTCCCCGCGAACGTCGAGCGGGCGGTCGCATCGGTCCGTTCGGCGGGTATCAAGACATTCAATCTGGATCTGATCTACGGGGGTGCTGGCGAACGCTTGCTGGACTGGGAGCGCACAATTACGGGTGCACTTGCGTTGGAGCCGACGCATATCTCGGCCTATGCGCTGACGATCGAAGCCGGGACGCCGCTTGCGACGCAGCCGGAGCGGCATCCCGACGATGACGATCTCGCTGACAAGTACGAGCTCGTCGATGGACTGCTCTGCGCAGGCGGTCTCGCAAACTACGAGGTCAGCAACTGGGCTCGCCCTGGCCACGAGTGTCGGCACAACCTGATCTATTGGCACCAGGGCGACTACCAGGCGTTCGGATGTGCGGGTCATTCGCACCGAGACGGACGACGGTTCTGGAACGTTCGGACTCCGGACCGTTACATCGATCTCGTCAGTCAGTCGGGGTCCGTCGAGGCTGCTGGTGAGGAATTGAGCGCTGAGGAACGTCGGATCGAGGGACTCCAGCTGCAACTTCGCCTTCGCGAGGGAGTCGAACGTGAGGCGCTCGACGGCGAGGATCTGCCCGGCCTGGTGGACCTACGCGACGATCGGTGGGTACTGACCCAGCGCGGCCGACTCATGGCCAACGAAGTCTCACTTCGGCTGCGATAAGTGACAGCTCCGCGGTATTTCGCCCCAACCCCTTAGCGGGGGTAGTAGCCGTTGATATCGGCGATGACGTGGGTTGCAACAGACGTGAAGATGCACACAGTGTCACCGGGCGTGACCTTGGCAATCACGAGGTTGGGGATTGTCTCGCCGGCGACAAAATTCAGATTGGACGCCGTTGGACGGGTGGTGTCGCACGGGAAGACAGTCAAGAATCCGTCGCCACCGGCCTCGGTGGCGGTCACATTGAGAACAACGGTCGATGCTCCGGCCGGAATGCCGGCGCGTCCAGCGACACGAAGCTCTGTCACCGAGCCGGCCGGTCGGAGGCCGAGGTTGTTGAACTGGCCATCCCCGGTCGACAGGGCTGGACGGGTCTCGAGAAGGCGCGTCGGCACCGTGGACACATACTTGGTCGTGCCAGGAAAGTAGCCGTTGAGGTCGGCGACGATATGGGTTGCGACCGACGTGAAGATGCAGACTTTGCCGTTGACGCCGATCTTGGC
>JANOQU010000341.1:0-2169 GCA_031422355.1 Actinomycetes bacterium | reverse complement strand
CAGCTTCGGTGGATGGAAGGCCAGCCTGTTCGGCGATCAACACATGTACGGCCCCGACGGCATCAACTTCTTCACCCGGAGCTGTAGTAGCTGACCGGAACCGGGATCGGCACGTTGATCCCGACCATGCCGACTTGCACGTCGAACTGGAACTGGCGGGCGACGCCACCGTCACGGGTGAAGATCGCGGTGCCGTTGCCGTACTGATTGTCGTTGATCAACTGGAGGCCTTCGTCGTAGCTCTGGACCCTGGTGACGGTGAGGACAGGTCCGAAGATCTCGTCGTCGTAGACCTTCATTCCCGGCTTGGCATTGTCGATCAGGCTCGGCTTGAGGAAGAAGCCCGCGGTCGGGGCGCCCTCTCGGCCGTCGACGACGAGCGTGGCTCCTTCGGCTTCAGCGCCGGCGACATATGCAGCCACCTTGTCGCGATGTTCGCCGGTGATCAGCGGGCCCATCTCGTTGCCCTCTTCGCTCGCCGGACCAACCAGGATCGCGGGAATACGCTCGGCAATTTTGGTAATCAATTCATCTGCCACAGAGTCCACCGCAAGCACCACGCTGATCGCCATGCAACGCTCTCCGGCCGAACCATAGGCAGCGCTGACGACCGCGTCAGCGGCCATGTTCAGGTCTGCATCTGGTAGCACGAGCATGTGGTTCTTGGCTCCGCCGAGGGCCTGAACACGCTTGCCGTTGCGGGTACCGGTCTCGTAGATGTAGCGGGCAATCGGGGTGCTGCCGACGAAGCTGATCGCTTGGATGTCCGGGTGATTGAGAATGGTGTCGACGGCCTCTTTGTCGCCATTCACGACGTTGAAACAACCGTCTGGCAAACCTGCCTGCTTGAGCAATTCGGCGATGAACATGCTGGCCGACGGGTCCTTCTCGCTCGGCTTCAAGATGAACGTATTGCCACAGGCGAGGGCATTGGCGAACATCCACATCGGGACCATCGCCGGGAAGTTGAACGGGGTGATTCCGGCGACGACGCCGAGTGGCTGCTTGATGCTGTAGACGTCGACTCCGGTCGATGCCTGCTCGCTGAAGCCGCCCTTCATCAGGTTCGGAACTCCGCACGCGAATTCGATGTTCTCCAACCCGCGCGCAACCTCGCCGAGCGCGTCGCCGAGCACCTTGCCGTGTTCTGCCGACAGCAGCGATGCGATCTCCTTGCGATTGGCGTCCACAAGTTCGCGCATATGGAACATGACCTCGGCCCGGCGAGACAGATTCGTCGCCCGCCAAGCCGGAAAGGCGGCCTTGGCAACAGCGATCGCCGACGACACCTCTGCCGCCGAAGCGAGATCCACAGAAGCCTGCTGCTCGCCCGTCGCGGGTTGCCAAATGACCCCCGAGCGACCAGAAGTCCCCAAAACAACCCGCCCATCAACCCAATGCGATATGCGCTTCATCCTCAAAGTCCTTCTTTCTCAATCGATGGAGGTGGAAACCCACCAGATGTACCTTCAAATTTCAAAGCCGCTCAACTTGATCATTTGTCATTTTCAGCCCACTAGCGAGGCCAGGTCCGGGGTTCGATTCCGAGGCGGTTAAACCGGAGCGCAGCGGAGGTTTTGCCGAGGAACGAACGCCGGACCAGGCAGAGCGGAGGTTTTGGCGAGGAACGAAAGCCGGGACCTGGACCGAGCGGAGACAGCGGATCGAGCGGTCACACCAGATATTGCGACAACCCACGTTTGACAAACTGCCCATGCCCCTTGCGCCCCACATACTGATCATCAGCAATGACCACCATTCCCCGTGACATCACGGTGTCCACCCGTCCATCGATCACATACCCCTCCCATGAACTGTGATCCATATTCATATGGTGTTTGTCGTTGATTCCGATCTTGGTCTGGCGGTTCGGATCCCAGACCACGATGTCGGCGTCGGCACCTGGGGCGATGATGCCCTTCTTCGGGTACATCCCGAACATCCGCGCCGGCGTCGTGCAGCAGGTCTCGACCCAGCGTTCCAGCGAGATCTCGCGGTTGACGACACCCTGATAGAGCAGTTCCATTCTGTGTTCGACGCCACCCATTCCATTCGGGATCGCCGAGAAGTTGCCGAGGCCGAGTTCCTTCTGATCCTTCATACAGAACGGGCAATGGTCGGTCGACACGATTGCGATGTCATTCCAGGCGGGATCGACGCCCACACCCA
>JANOQU010000340.1:0-5150 GCA_031422355.1 Actinomycetes bacterium | reverse complement strand
CTGGAGCCTGGTCGACAGGGTTCTGTCTGAGGCGCTGTCGGTGCATCTGGGAACCAACGAGTCGACCGGATATCTAACGATCTACGCGGGGACAGATCGGAGCCAGATTCCGCCTGAGTTTCCAGTCGAATTCCTCAACTTTGTGGACGATCCGGTCTCATCGGGTGGCGAGCTTGACGGTGGGTTCGCAGGCTCGGACTACAAGATGTGGAACGGCTCGGCCTTCGCTCCAGTCTGTACAGCAGGGTTCACATATGGCGGGTTCGGCGCGACCGGCTTTGTGACTGCGGGGCATTGTCCGGACGCTGCACCCGCCACTCCAGCGACCCTGGACAACCCTTGGGACAGTGTCAGCACACCGTTAGAAGTTTGCGCCTCCAGCGGCATCGCCGACTTTCAGGTCGTCCGGTTCTTGAACAACAGCGACCCGAGTGAATTGATGATGCTGAAGAACCCGTCGGTCTACTACTGGGCCTACGATGTGGCTGGCGGATTCTTCGAAGGGCAACAGACCCTAAAGATTGGGCTTTGGTCCAATGCAACACGCACGAACATTGGGGTGGCCCAGAAAATGGAGACCAGGTCGTCCGCTGGTAGCGGCGATTGTGGAGCCGGGACGTATTTGGCGTTCAACTACTCGAACGCTCGCATGTCGGGCGACAGCGGCGGACCCGTCACGCTTGCGTGGGGAGGCCAGTGGTACATCGCTGGTACACACTCTGGAACCAACGGTTCTCAGCCATATGGCAACTGGCACTCAGTGATGAACCCTTCGTCGTATGCGCCAAGCGGACATTGGTGCACCTATGTGAACCCGTGCGGCGTCAGGGACTGAGGGTTGAAATGCTCATGTTGCGACAACCTGGGATCATCGGAGTGCGCTGAGGTTGAGCAATCCGGTCCGCGGTCACCGTGGCCTTTCACGGCCGACGCTCGGGCTAGGGGCGATGGCGGGTGGGATGTACCTCAACTTGACGTCAGGCGTGCCGCTGATTTGTGTCCGGATAGGGTCGCTCAAGTCGATCGCGACCAGTCGCCTGCGCGTCCGGCTAAAGCCCATCCGAGTGCGACAAGCGCTCGATCGCGGCAGACGACCGGGTGATTGGCCGGTCGACCGGCAACGATCGCCATCGAGTTCATGATCCGCCGCAGTTGGTCGAGGCCCGGCGGAAACGCCCGGGATCGCCCGGGGCTGGGTGGCGCCGAGTTTTCGGCGGGCTCCGCCGACGGTCGCCGAACGAGTGGATACCTGGTCGGCGATATTCGTGAGGCGAGGTCGAAGCAGTGAGATAGCAGCGAGCTGTCGGTTGAGGGAACAAGGGTGAGGACAGCGGCGCCCGGTCTGGCAGTCGTCATCCCTCCGAGCAAGCCATCTGGAACAATCGAAGACGTTCAAGCCCACGGATCCGCTACGACGCTCGTGCTGTCGCTTGACAACCAATTGTCCGGAACAGGCAGGGCCAGGCTGTAGGCAATCCGCCGCTCGATCAAATAAATTGTCCTCGCGATTTAGCGAGGTGTCGTCCGACGAGACCGTGACGGACACGAGAACTCAGGCTAACCTGCAAGCGCGGCGCAGGGCGCATGACGCCAGCACGAGGCCACGTGATCGTTTACTAGGCCGCAGGCCTGCATGTAGGCGTAACAGATGGTCGTGCCGACGAACCGGAAGCCCTGCTTCTTCATCGCCTTGCTCATCCGGCTGCTGACGTCGCTGAACGGCGGAACGTCTGCCATTGCACCGAGGTTGTTCTGGATCGGGACACCGTCGACGAAGCTCCACACAAAGTCGACCGGGTCCGCCAGCGACATCCAGATCCGAGCGTTGCCGATCGTGCTCTCGATCTTGCTCCTGTTGCGCACGATGCGGGCATCGGCCATACGCCGGGCGACGTCGGCATCGGTGTAGGCGGCAATCGTGGCAACGTCGAACTGATCGAACACGTCGAGATATCCCTGGCGCTTGAGCAGGATCGTCTTCCAACTGAGACCGGCCTGGGCGCCCTCCAGCGTGAGGAATTCGAACAACCGAACCGGATCGCGCTGGGGCACGCCCCACACCGTGTCGTGGTACTCCGCCTCGGCATCACTGCCCGTCGCCCATCCACACCGGACGATCTCACCGCTCATTGCGGCTTGAATGCCCAGGCCTCGATCTCCACCCCGGCACCGGCAGCGGGCAGGGCAGCGACGCCGACCGTGCTTCGTGCCGGTCGGTGGTCGCCGAAGCCAGCGACGTAGGCCTCGTTGAAGGTCGCGAATGTGTCCATGTCGGTCAGGAAACACATCGTCTTGACGACGTCGGACAGTTCGGCACCCATCGTCGCGAGTTGCGCCTTGACGTTGGCAACGGCCTGGGTCGTCTGGGCCGACACGCCTCCGCTGACGAGTGCTCCGTCGGCGATCCCCAGTTGGCCAGAGACGATGATCCAGTCGCCGGCTCGAACGATTGGCGTGTACGGACCGAGCGGCTTGGGGGCAGGAGAAGTCATGAAGGCCACTGTAGAGCGAGACGCTGCCAACGGCCGCGGGCCGCAGATCGCAGATCGCAGATCGCAGACCACAGATATCGTGCAAAGCGTGCCTCCGATCGACCGACGAACGTTCCTCATTGCAACGGGCGCCGTGACCGCGTCCGCCGCCCTTGCCCTCGCCGGTTGTTCAAGCGACGGCGAGTCGTCGGGCTCCGGTGCCGGCGATTCCGGTTCCGCCGACTCCGGCCCGGCCGCTGCGCCGGCTTCCATCGCAACCACCGCCGACGGCTTCACGCTCGCTGCCCGGTTCTCCCAGGAAGTAATCGTGCCGGGTACCCCGCGGTTGCCGTTCTCGCTGGCGAGCGATCAGGCGATTCTGTCCGAAGGCCCCGAGATCCTCTACGGCGAAATCCGCAATGCTGACGGCGCGATCGTGATCCCGTCGATCTCCGCCAGGCGGCGTCAAGTCACTGAGGCGCTGCCGTACTGGGACTTTCATCCGACCCTCGAAGCTGTCGGCGTCTACTACCTGGTCATCGACGGCGGAACCCCCGACGGCGGCGCATTCCAGATCAACGATCCCGCAACGGTGGCCATTCCGATCGTCGGCCAACCACTTCCTGCGTTCGACACGCCGACCACCGACGACGCTCGCGGGGTCGACCCGATTTGCACCCGGCTGGAAGGCGGGCCGTGCCCGTTCCACGCAATGACGTTGACCGAAGCGCTTGCGACTGGCAAGCCCGTTGCGTACTTGATCGGCACCCCGGCGCACTGCCAGTTCGGCACGTGCGCACCGGGGCTGGAGTTCTTGATCAACGCCAGCAAACGCCTGGGCGACGCGCTGATCGTGGTTCATGCAGAGGTCTACACCGACGATTCGGCGACCGTCTCGACGCCAGCGGTGGATGCCTACAGGCTTTCGTTCGAACCAACGATCTTCCTCGTCGATGCGACAGGCACGATCGTCCAACGACTCGACGCCGCGTGGGATCAGTCAGAGTTGGACGAGGAACTTGACCGGCTGGTTGCCTGACCAGCCGGATCGGTTCAGCTTTCAGCCGGATAGGTTCAGCTAAAGCTTTGGCCGCAACCGCAGCTGCGGGTTGCGTTCGGGTTCGTGATGTTGAACCCGGCCTGATTGAGGCCGTCCTTGTAATCGAGCGAGGCACCCTCGAGGAGTTGCGCTGAGGCCGGATCGACCAACACTCGCACGCCTTCACCGAACTCGGCCTGCTCGTCATCGGCAGCAATGTCGCCGTCGAAGAACATCTCGTATGAGAATCCGCTGCAGCCGCCGGGACGTACTGCAACGCGAAGTGCCAAATCGGAGGCACCCTCTGCGGCCAAGAGTTCTTTGACCTTGCTTGCCGCGGTTTCTGTCAACGTGATCATGTGATCCTCCTCGGAGAACGGTTACTTCCACCATATCGGCTGAACGCGAGATGAGTTGTTCGCACCACTGCTGCGACGGTAACCAATACCCGCCGTGTAAAATTCCTCATGGGCCCGATCCGCGACGAAGTCTTCGAACTGCTGCGGTCCGTCATCGACCCCGAACTCGGCTCGGACATCGTCACGTTGGGCATGGTGCCAGACGTCGTCGTCTCACCACTCGACTCGACAGGCGGCGTCGACGTCACGGTTTGGGTCAAGCTCACCATCGGCGGTTGCCCATTGCGGGGTCAGATCAAAAAAGACGTCGAGACTCGCGTTGCACTCCATCCTTCGGTGCGCAACGTCCGGATCGAGTGGGGTGAGATGAACAGCGAAGAGCGCAGCGAGGTCATGCTCAAGGCTCGCTGGTCGGCTCGCGAAAACGCACCCGACACCGAGGTCTCACAATCCACTCGAATCCTCGCGATCGCGAGCGGCAAGGGTGGCGTCGGCAAGAGCAGTGTCACCGTTAATCTCGCCGCAGCCTTGGCGTCGCAGGGGCTGACGGTGGGCGTGCTCGATGCTGATATCTGGGGCTTTTCGGTCCCGCGGCTGCTCGGAATCTCGGACCGACTCGAAGCCGTCCCTGTCGACGGATCGGACAAGCCCAAGATCATTCCGAATACCTTGCAGGTCGGTCGTGGCCAACTCAAGGTCGTCAGCACCGGGTTCCTCGTCGACGAGGACACAGCGCTGATGTGGCGAGGACTGATGCTCACCAAGGCGGTCGAGCAGTTCCTGCGCGACGTCGCGTGGGGCGAGATGGACTATCTCCTGATCGACATGCCGCCGGGCACCGGCGACGTACAAATGGGCCTCGCCCGGATGCTCCCGCGCACCGACCTGATCATCGTCACCACGCCAGCACTCGCGGCGCAGAAGGTGGCGGCGCGTGCCGCTGATATGGCCAAGCGCAGCTTCCTGCGCGTCGCAGGCGTGATCGAGAACATGAGCTCGTTCACCTGCGATCACGGCGAGAGTTATCCGTTGTTCGGCGTCGGCGGCGGACAGGCCCTCGCCGACGAGATCGGGGTTCCATTGCTCGGCCAGGTCCCCCTCGAACCATCGGTCGGTGCGGGTGGCGATGCCGGTGTTCCGGTGGCAATGTCGTTGGTTCGTACGCCAGCCGCGGAGGTGTTTCATGCGATCGCCCAACGCATCGTCGACGACATCGCTCCGCCGGTCAACATGGCCGGATGCTCAGCACGAATGCTGGCTGCAGTCGCCGCCGCGTTCGAC
>JANOQU010000339.1:0-12193 GCA_031422355.1 Actinomycetes bacterium | reverse complement strand
GCCGACAGATGCTGCTGGCGCTGCTGGAAGATGAGTGTCGTGATCACGCGATCGTGAATCAGGAACAGTACGACTGCGATCAGCGCAGCGACGATCAGTTTCTTGAGCAGACGTTTGATAGGCCAGCGACGACGAACCCTGGGCGTCTGCGGTGCCTGCGGCAGCCGTGGAGCGAAGCCGGTTGTTTCGTTCGGAAGTCCGTCGGGCGGCATCGACTCAGGAGATGAAGACTCGGACAGCGTTGCGATCATCGTGTCAGTGGCCGTCACGTCGCAGCCCGACGGGCCATGAGGTACTTGCGCGGGGCGAGGAACAGCGCCGAACCCAGCATCAGGGTGCCAAGCTGTTTGGGTCCGTTCGAACCATCGCTCGGTCGGCTCATCGGCAAGTCCGCCAGCGCCACGCCGCGGGCGCGAACCGTGGTCACCGGTGCCGCGATGGTCTCGTCTGCGGCTGGAGGCACAGTTGTCTGCGGTGTCGTCGTGGTCTCTTGCGCGATCGTCTCTGGCACAGTCGTCTCGGGCACGGTATCCGCAGCCGGCTGGGTGCTCAGCGGGATCGGGGTCTGCTGTGGTGGCGACGCCGACGGTGTGAACGGTTGCGTGTTGTTGGTCGGCGGTTGGGTGTTGGTGGGCGTCGTGTTCAACGGCGTCGCCGTGGTCGGCACAGGTGGCGCCGACCGGACGGTCGTGGTGCTCTCTGCGACTGGCAGCGTCGTCGTGGTCGTTTCCAGCGGCGCCACCGTTGTCGTCGTGGCGGCGACAGTGGTCGTGGTCTCGACGGTGGTCGTCGTCTCCGCAGTTGTCGTCGTCGCTTCGATGGTCGTTGTCGTCACGACCGCGACTGGCTGGCAGTGCTTCATCGCCGCGATCGCCTGGACCCCAGGGGTGTTTGGTTCCGACGGTCCCGGTCCTGTCGTCACGACTTCGTATCCGGCCTCGGTGCAGTTCGTCTCGACAATTCGATCGGCCTGGACGAGAGCCTCGTCTCGCAACGCAGTCGGAAGCGACGTTCCGCCGTGGGCGACGATCGCAGCTTGCCCATCGGTGGCGATGTAGCGAACGGATGCTGCGAGCGCGTTCGCCTGGGCGGGCGTCATGGACCCCGCAACTGCGTACAGATTGTTGATGTAGACCAACGGATATGCGCCGGGGACCTTGTTGTACATGGCAATGTTGGGTGTCGTGCCAGCGGCCAACGCGAGATCGATGCTTTCGCGAGTCGGAGTGACCCAGTCGCCGTTCTTGTTCTGAATCTCGACGACGCGGTACCCGATCGAGGGGTACTCGTCGGCCAACCCGTGCACGTACGTCGTGGGGATCGCACCCATGTTTCCGCTCCAGTTGTCCGGCCGCGAGTTGCCGTCATAGACCGACGCATCGGCCGTCTTCATGATGTTCGAGATCTGTTGTCCGAACGAACCACGCGCCCGTTGCCGCGTGGACATTCGTTCGCCGATCGGTTCATAGGGAAACGTCTCGTACTGTGCCTTGATCAGCGCCCAAGCTTCTGGCGCGAGTTCCTTGCTGTACTCCATCAGGTACTTGTTGACCGCAGATCCCTCGGTCCGACTGAGGGCGGAATGCGACAGTCCCGATCGCTGCTGAATGACCAACTGACCGTCGGCAGTGCTCGCCTTCATCCCCGGCGAATTCCACTGGGCGAAGCCATTGCCCTGATACGAGATCGGCAGATACATCACCGTTGCCGCGAGGCTGTTTGGGGGCACTCTGATCGGCCCGGTGTACGGCGCAATGGTGAGCTCGCAGTCGTCGCCATCGGTGCAGCTCGGGTCGACCGCAGCGGTGAGCCAGCCCTTCTGCCCGCCCGATGTCGGCTCGGTCATGATCACCGACAGGCTTCCGACGGTCAGCGGCACAGTGATCAGTTCGCCTGCGCCCACTGGCCGCGACGCGAGTTCATCGGCCGTAAACGGCACGCCGGCGATGACGAATTTGCTGGTCCCATCCAGGAGTTGCCGGCGCGCGGTCGAGGTGCCCTTCTCGAAGTAGGAGAACTCCGTCGGCTGCTCGGCTGCAAGCAGTGCGTCCTTCCAACCGACCAGTTCGGAAATGATGTCGGTGTCACCGGCACCTTTGATCAACACCGGTACTGGAGGATCCGCTGCGAGCGCGTCCATGGCATGACCGGTCACGATCAGCGCACTGCCCATAACAGCGAGTGCAATCCATGCAGGAATTCGGCGAACACGGGCCAGGTTCATATCGCCCGCCGCCGGGCACCGGCCAGCGAGACGCCGATCGCGCAGACGCTGGCACCTTGGGCCAGCCACCATGCGATCTGTGTGGCCTTCGGTCCAGCCGACGAATCACCGACGATCGGATTCACCTTTGCGGGGGCAGCCACCGGCGCGGCCACCGGATTTGCGACCGCCGCTCCATCACCAGCGACGATCACGAAGCCGGGCTGAGTTCCGGCACACGTCACCGGATCGGCCGGCAAGCCGGTAACCGGGTCGTTGCAGCCGCTCTCGGACACAGGAATCGGGACCTCGACGACCACCGATTCACCGGTGACCGGGTCGATCGAGATCTGAGTCTGGGTCTGTCCCGATCCACCGGACGCAACGCTGCCACCGGCGACGGTCGGTGTGCCTGCACCACCGCCAGTCGCCGTCCCAGCTCCGGTCGCGCCGCCCGCTGGGGTTGCGCCACCCGTCGTCGCGCCACCCGTCGTCGCGCCAGCCGTCGTCGCGCCACCCGTCGTCGAACCTGCGGCGACGGTGACTGGCGAGCCATTCGCTGCCGTTCCGCCCGCCGGAGTTGTCGCCGGAGTTCCGGCAGCGGTGGTCCCACCGGCCGGCGTGGCGGCAGATGGACTTTGCCCACCGACGGCCGGGGGCGCTGTCGTTGCGGTGCCCGCCGCTGGTGGCTGAGTTGTCGCCGTACCCGCAGCTGGTTGAGTCGTCGCAGTGATCGGTTGCGTCGTCGCCGTCGGTGCGGCTGGCGGTGGTGGCGCAGAATCGACCTTGCACTGATCCCAGGGCGGAGCGCCCGGAATCTTGGCGATCGCGTTCTTGGCGATCTCGACCAGCGGGGCTGATAGCCGGGCGTAGCCGAGCTCGGTCGTGAGATCGATTCGCTGGCCCTTTGTCACTGCGTAACACAGGAACTTCGACAGAACGAGACCCTTGTCGGTCGGGAATCCGGTCGTCTGCGCAATGACATAGCTGTACGTCGACGGGAAGTACGCCTTGGCGTCAGGACCCTGGTACTCGAGTTGGAATGTGCCGTCTGCACGACCGGACGCGTAGCCGAGCGCAATGGACACGGCCTCCTCCGTTGGCTGGGTGAAGACCCCGGCTGCGTTCTGGACGCTTGCATTCGGAAAGCCGAGCTGCTTGGCGAAGCCGGCCTCGTTGTAGGTGATCGAATAGAGCCCGGCCGGGTCGGCAACAGCGGCAGCGACACCGTCGGCTGCGAAGGCCGATTGGGCCACGCCGAAGGACTTCGGCCACAACGACGTCGGCCGACCAGCCTTCATGTCGTCATCGGTGTTCGCGTCGCCCTGGGCGAGCGCGACGAACTTGTCCCACACTGGCTTTGCAACCGCGATGCAGTACTCGGAGAACACGTAGCTGGTACCCGACCCGTCGCCGCGAACGATGGGGCGGATCAACTGATCGGGCAGCGCGAGACCGGGGTTGACGCCGGCGATCTCCGCGTCGTTCCACTTGATGTTCGGCTCGCTGAAGATGCGGCAGACCGCGCTTCTGGTCAGGTTCAAGTTGGTGACCCGGCTACCGCTGTTGTCCTCCAAGTTGTACATGAACCCGAGGCCGCCAGCGCTGACCGGAACGTATGCGTACCCTTTCGGTCGGAATTGCTCCTTGTTGAGTTCGTTGATCTCTTGAACCGTGAACGGGATGTCACTCACGGCGAAGTCGATCGCGCCGGCGATGTATTGCGATCGACCGAACGATGAACCCTGGGCGTTGTAGTTCAACGTGAGATTGAACGGCGAACCCTTCACTTCGGCTCGCCACTGCTCGATCTCGAGAAACGCGAACGAGGACCCGCCGCCGTTGACGGTGGGGCCATCGGCGAGCACTTCGCTCGGCGCCGCGACACCAAGCGCTATCCCGAACAGGGCGCCGACCGCGATCACTGCTCGGGATCGCAGTCCGATGTCGCGTGACCATGTCATCCGGCTCATCCGAAGCGCCCCGAGACGTAGTCGAGTGTCCGTTGATCGTCGGGCGTCGAGAACATCTTGGCCGTCTTGCCATGCTCGATGATTCGACCCGCCATTGCCTGATCCTCGACCAGGAAGAACGCACACTCGTCCGATACTCGCTGGGCCTGTTGCATGTTGTGAGTCACGATCACGATGGTCACTTCGTGAGCAAGCGAGATCACGGTCTCTTCGACCACGCGAGTCGAGATCGGGTCCAGCGCAGAGCACGGCTCGTCCATCAGCAGGACCCGCGGCTTCACTGCAAGCGACCGAGCGATACAGAGGCGCTGCTGCTGACCACCCGACAACGACATCCCTCCGTCGCGGAGCCGGTCCTTGACTTCGTTCCACAACCCGGCCTTGGTCAGGCATTCCTCGACCACTTCGTCGCGGTTGCCCACCGACTTACCCGACAACTTCAGGCCCGAGAGAACGTTGTCGCGGATCGACATCGACGGGAACGGGTTCGGCTTCTGGAACACCATCCCGATTCGGCTGCGCACGTCGGTGACGCCGAGTTCATCGCTGTAGATGTCTGTTCCGTCCAAGTCGACCCGGCCAGCCACCTTGGCACCGCGGATCGTCTCGTGCATCCGATTCAGGATCCGTAGGAATGTGGACTTTCCGCAGCCGGAAGGCCCGATCAGAGCCGTGACCTTGTGAGCCTCCATCCGGAGCGTGCACCGTTCGAGAACTTGCCGCGACCCGAACCACGCCGAGATATCGGATGCAATCAGCGACGACGGCTCGCTGCGATTGACGACGGCTGCCGATTCGAGATCGATGCTGTTCATGGTTACCTTCTTCCTAACTTTCGTTCGCTTCTGGCGAGAGCAACACGGGCAGCAACGAACACGACGACCACGATCAACAACAGCAGCAAGGCGCCGGCCCACGCGCGCTCGGTCGTGGTTGCGTCCGACGATCTGATCAATTGATAGATGAACAGCGACAGGCTTGCCTGCTGTCCGTCGAATGGGTTCTTGTTGGTCGACGTGCTGCCGCCGGCGGTCAGCAGAACCGGCGCCGTCTCACCGACCATTCGAGCGACTGCCAAGAGACCAACAGTCACCAGGCCGGCCTGAGCGGTCGGCAGCACGACTCGAAGCACCATCCGCCACTGCGGCGCGCCGAGCGCAAGCGATGCCTCCCGCAGGCTGTCGGGAACGGTCCGCAATACTTCTTCCGCACCGCGGGTCACGATCGGTATGGCGAGGATGATCAGCGCCATCGATGCCTTGTAACCGGCGTAGTCGCGCCAGATCGTGATCACGACCAGGCCGGCCACGATCGACGGCAGACCAGCGAGAGCGTCGACCACGAACCGTACGACCGACGCCATCCGGCCCCGCACTTCGTGCAGATAGACCGCCGTCATGATCGCAATCGGAATGACGCAGATGGTGGCCATGCCAACTTGCTCAAGCGTGCCGATGATCGCGTGGAACGCCCCTCCGCCGGGGTTCAGAGGCCCGACCGCACTGAGGTCATCGGTGACGAAACTCCAGCGAAGTCGTTTGATTCCTTTGGCCGTGACGAACGCAACCATCCAGAACAGAACCGAGACCACGATCATCCCAATCGTCCACATCACCGTCGTGATCGACTTGTCGAGAGCGACTTCTGCACTCGACCGTTCGCGCACGATGAGGAAATGGACGAGGATGAATCCGATCAGGCCGAGGAGCGAACTGCCGACCAGATCGTCCCAATCGAGGAGTAGCCGTAGCAGCACGACGAGGTGAAGGCCCGAGGCGAACGCGATCGCGTACTCCGTTCGTTCTTCCCTCGTCAGTCCGCGAACCTTGCGCTGACGCTGGATCGCGCCCGGTCCGGAGTCGGGTAGCTTCAGCGCGGGGTCGATGACCGGATCGGCCTCGAGCAGCGATGTCATATCGACGCCTTGCGATTGACGATCCGACGCGAGGCGAGGCTGACGATGAACGTCAATGTCACGAGCGCCAACCCGGCCGCAGCCAGCCCCGACCGTTCGACGGCAGTGGCTTCACCGAACCTGGTGACGATCAACGCAGCGATCGAGCCGGCATTGATCTCCAAGATGTGCCAGTTGGCTTCGAATGCCAATTGGATGACGAGCGCAACGGCGATCGTCTCACCCAGCGCCCTGCCGAACGCGAGGAGAACGGCACCGATGATTCCGGTCCGGCCGAACGGCAAGATGACGGTCCGGATCATCCCCCAACGCGTTCCGCCAAGCCCGAGGGCGGCCTCGCATTGCTCACGCGGGGCTCGTGCCATCACATCGCGGCTGATCGACGTGATGATCGGAATCACCATGATTCCCACGATCACGCCGGCCACGAAGCTGGACCGACCGAGCACAGCGTCCTGGCTGCTGAGTTGGAAGAACGGCAGCGCAAAGAGATGATCGGACAACCATCTGGCTACGGGTTGAAGATGGGTCGCGAAGGCGTCGCGCCCCCACATCCCGAAGATCAGACTCGGCAACGCAGCGAGCAGGTCGATCGCCGTTGTCAACCCTCTCGCGATGGACCTGGGCGCGTATTCGTTGATGAACAGTGCCATTGCAACGGCGAGCGGCACGGCGACGCAGAGCGCGATGGTCGCGATGATGACCGTTCCGATGACAACTCCGAACACGCCGAACTTGCCCGTCGAGCCGTTCCACAGACTGTCCGTGAAGAAGTTCACGATTCCAGCCGAACGCAGGGCCGGGCGGGACTCTCTCGCAAGGAACACGACAGTCGCCCCAACCACGACCAGCGAGATCAGCGCCGCCGTCACACTCAGGCCCCGAAAGATCCGGTCGCCGGTGCCGGGGCGATCGGCGGGCGTGATCGGGATTTGAGGGATCGCAGGTTGGGTTGCGACGTCTGTCATCGGATACGAAGGCCTTCGTGTGGGGTTGGCTCAGTGTGACGACGCCGAACGAACGGACGCTTGATCAGATGTGGACGGCAGGTGAACAGTCACGAACCTGCGCTGAACTCTGCTGAAGCGCGATGGTGTTCGCGCCGATGTGCTGCCACGCTTCTAACATGACGATCGCGCTCGCCAGTCCGACCGATGCCACGGCGACGACATCCACGTCAGGCACTCGTTCACGGACCGCAATCAATTGGCGGATGATGGTCCGCCCGGCGCTTGCGCTGATTATCATCGTCGCCGCCTATCGGGTGTCGTTGCTGACCTTGCTGGAAGCAATGCGTCTCGACACCCCCCTCGCCCATCTCTCCCTGGTTCCATTTATCGCGTTGGGTCTCGCCGCGATGAGCCGCAACCGAGATTCAGGACCTGCAATTCACGATCGCCAACTGGACTGGATCGTTGGACTGTTCCTCTGTTTGGTCGCACTTGCAGCGAACGTGATCCTGCCGGCCAGGCTGTCGACCCAATTCTGGATCTGGCGCCTGGACCTGTTGACACTGCCACTTTTCGTCGCCGGCGTCGTCACACTGCTGTTCGGCGTGCGCACCCTGTGGAAGTTCCGCTACGCAGTTGGATTCCTCGCTCTCGCCTGGCCATATCCGTACACCCTGCTGCTGGACCGCTATCTCGCAAAATTGACATCGATGACGATCACCAGTCTCGACGCAGCACTGGAGATGATTCCGTTGGCGACCAAAGTCGCTGGCTCGGACTCCAGCTTTCAGGTTCTCAAGAACGGACACGACGTCACGATGAGCGTCGCATCGGCATGCTCGGGAGCGAACGGAATGCTCGGATTCTCGATCGTCGCGGCCGCATTCATGCTCGTCCTCGACGGGTCCAAGAAGCGCAAGATCGGATGGCTCGCAGCGGGAGCGCTCTTGGTCTGGATCCTGAACGTCGTGCGGATCATGGTCATCTTCTGGGCCGCTGGCCAATGGGGCGAACGGGTGGCGATCGACGGCTTTCACCCCTACGTCGGCCTGGTCGTGTTCAACATCGCGATCGTGTTCATGGTGATCATGCTCAAGCCGTTCGGACTTCGAATCCGGCGCTCTGCAAAGCCGACCGCGAATCCGCTCGATCCCCATTCACCGAGCCCGGCACCACACCGGCCACGGATCGGATTCGCGATGTGTTGCGTCGCTCTCAGTTCACTCGGTGTCGGACTCTTCAACGGCCAGCTGCGCGACTACGACCGAATCGCCGACAGCCTCGGGTCACCTCGACTGGCCAGCTTCCAGACCAGCCAGGAGACGCCTGATGGTTGGAGCCTGACCCAGACCAACACCTACCCCGAGTATCGACGGTTCTTCGGCGATGACTCGCAATGGATCAGGTACCGCTATCTGTCCACCGGCACCACAACCGATGGGTCGACCCCGACCTTCATCTCGAACGTGCCGATCACGGTGGACGTCATCGACACGTCGGACAGAGCGGCACTCGATGCCTACGGGATCGAGCAGTGCTACACCTTCCACGGATTCGCGATCTCTGCCAACCAGAGCGTGGACCTTGGAGAGGGCCTCTTCGGCGGCATGCTCACCTGGACCCAGACGGGAACGGCCAACACATACACGACGCTGTATTGGCACTGGCCGATCAAGACAGCTTCGGGCACGCGCTACGAGCGGGTCACATTGGTGATGAACGATCAAGCGACGAACACATTCACGTCGCCACCGCTGACCACCGACGGCGCCCGCGAGCTTCAGTCGAACCTGAACGACGTTCTGCAGGGTAAGGGCTCTCCCGAGGACAGAGAACGGCTGATCGCAACCCGTCAGTTCATGGTCGGCTTCGCCCGCGAACTGGTGTCGATGCGATCCCCAGCCTCAGACGCGTGAATCACCACTACTGTGGCCGGATCATGGCCACAGCGACGTTCACCCATGGCGAACTCAGTGCGACGGCCGTCGCCGAATTGCTCGCCGGACGAGGCTTCGAAGTCGCCGAGCCGGAATCGACCACCCGGACGGTCCTCGATTCCTTCGATGGACGACTCCACGGAGCCGGTTTGCGGCTGGAGTTCCACACAGGGCACGACAAGCGACTCGTCCTCGCCGCTGCTGGTTCGGTGACGGCCAGCGTCGTCGTCGACACGCAGCCACGGCTCGCCTCGGACCTGCCGGCCGGACCGTTTAGACCACGGCTCAGGCCAGCGTTGGAGATGCGCGCACTGCTGCCGTCGATCTCATTCACCGACGTCGCAACCAATGCCGTCGTTCGCGACGGGGCCGACAAGTCGACGGTCCTGATCACGATCCATGAACCGATCAAGGCGGCCACAGCTGGCGGTCCCGCCTCGCCGTTCTTCGTCGAAGTCACCGAGATGGTCGGCCATCGCAAGACAGCTGCAAAGGCTCATCGTCTGCTCGCCGAACTCGGATTCGAGCGCGCCGACACCAGCTTGGTCGATTCGGTGATGACCGCAGCAGGTGTAGACCCCGCCGGATACAACAGTTCGCCGAGTGTTCCGCTGGACCCGGCGATGTCGGCGATTTCGGGCTTCCGGGCAGTGTTCGAAAATCTCTCCGAGACGATCACAGCCAATTGGCACGGGACGCTGGACGACGTAGACACCGAGTTCTTGCATGAGCTACGGGTCGCGATTCGTCGCACCAGATCACTCCTCGGCCATGGCAAGGGCGTGTTGCCCGACGAAGTTCGCCAGCGCTATCGCGACGAATTCGCTTGGCTCGCCAACCTCACCGGAGCGACCAGGGACCTCGACGTCTACATCCTTGAATGGAGTGGATACGTCGGCCAACTCTCCAAGGACCGGACCGAGGACCTACTTCCCGTTCTCTTGCATTTGCAACAACACCGTGAGAACGCGTTCCGGGAGATGGTCGAGAATCTGAAGTCGGACCGCGCCCAGGCATTGATCGCCGCATGGGCGGAAATGCTTCGCCATCCTGAGATGGGACCAGAGGCGGGTCCGAACGCACATCGCGCGCTCCACCGTGTCGTGACCAAACGTCTCCGCGACGCAGATCAGACTCTGATCGACAACGGCCGACTGATCACTCCTGACTCGCCTGCCGAGGCGTTGCACGACCTCCGCAAAGACGCCAAGAAACTTCGCTATGCGATCGAATGTTTCGGCGGCCTCCTTCCGGGTCGAGACCGCAAGGCGTTCGTTCGCCAACTCAAGGGATTGCAAGACAACCTCGGCCAACACCAAGATGCTGAGGTGCACAGTGACGAACTGCAGGCCGTCGCGAAGGAGATGTCGCGGATCCACACCAAGCCCGACACGTTGATCGCGCTCGGTCAGCTGACTGCCCACCTCGAGCAGGAGCAGCACTCGGCCAGGTCCGAATTCGCCCAGCGGTTCGCGACCTACGACTCCACCGAGACCCGCACGATCCTTACCCGGATGTTGGAATCGATCGGTAGTCGTTCGTGAAGATCCTCGCCACGTACAGCATCAAAGGCGGCGTCGGCAAGACCACATCGGCTGTGAACCTGGCCTACGAGGCGTCACGGGCCGGCGCTCGGGTCTTGGTGTGGGACTTGGATCCGCAGGGTGCAGCGACGTATTTCCTGCGGGCCAAGCCACGAATGAAGGGTGGCGCAAGCCGCTTGGTGGGCAAGAAGGGTGAGCTCGACTCACACATCCGGGGAACCGACTTTCCGGCCATCAACGTGATCGCCGCCGATTTCTCGCTGCGCAACCTCGATGTCGTCCTCGATGACGTCAAGAAGCCGGTCGAGCGCCTCGGTCACCTGCTTGGTCCGCTAGCCGACCACTACGACGTCGCCCTGATGGACTGCCCGCCCTCGATCTCGTTGGCGAGCGAGAGCGTGTTCGGCGCAGCGGATGCACTGCTCGTTCCAACGATCCCCACCCCGCTGTCGGCCAGAACCCTGACCCAACTGTCGGACTTCTTGGTGGAGTGGCCGAACCCCCCGCTCGTTCTGCCGTTCATCTCGATGATGGATCGTCGGCGTGCGCTGCAACGTGAGACTGCGGCGGATCTTCATGGCGCGTCGCTGAACGTCCTCGACACCGAGATCCCGAACGCGAGCATCATCGAGCGGATGAGTATCGAACGGACACCCGTTGGCGTGCTCGGACCCAGTTCACCCGCCGCCAAGGCGTTCCGCCAGTTGTGGGCCGACATCGCCGTTCGGCTGTGGGACTGAACGGGTCTGAACGGCACGGTTACCTCACCACCCGATCAACTCTTCGTCGCTGTCGAACTCTCGCCAGCGCCGGGCATCGGTCAGCAGTTCGCGATACTCCCGTAGATACACCGACGTGAAGGTCTCCACGATCGGTCGAGGAGCGAGCCTGACGTCCTTGAATCGTTCGCGAACGCTGGATCGCGATCGACCGAGCAAACGTCCGATCGTCGCCCAGTTCCAACCTGCGCAACGAGCTGACGCAACCGCCTTCTGCTCGATCCACGGCAACTCTTCGTCCACGAATCGGCGTAGCGCGATCAACGCGGTCCGCGGATCATCGCACAGCGCGTCGTCGATCAGCCGCTTCAACTGGTCGGTCACATCCATGATGCTCACGGTACGCCTGGGGTCTGACATCGAAGGGTGGACAGCGATGCCGTGATCGGGTGCGCGGCGACCGCGTCAAGGACCCGCTCCGTGGGTACGTACATCCAGAAAGTTGTATGGGTTTCAATCCAGCGTGGATGGAAACCCCTACGCCTCCCTGAACGGAACAACCCCCGGGCAGCGTAGGTCAGTCGGCGGGGTCCAATCGGGCTGAACCCGTCGAAGTCAGACGACGGCGGGCTGGCGGCGAGACGTCACTACGGCGATCCCCCCGGTGAGCAGGCCCGTCAGCAACATCAGCGGCACCCACGGTGCCTCAGGCACGACGGGCGGCGGCGTGGCCGCACCGTACTCGGAGTACAGAGTTGGCTTGTTGCCGACGCTGAACGCTCCGGTCGAACCGTCGTAGACGGTCTGGAAGTCGTTGTCGTTGATCAAGGCGAAATTGCCCGACGGTAGCTGTGGGCTTCAAGGTGTCGATGCAGCTGACATCGATGTCGGGGCCGGGCGCCTGAATGTTGGTTGCAAGAGACAGATCTGCTTCGTAGAGGAACCGGCGGGC
>JANOQU010000338.1:0-2709 GCA_031422355.1 Actinomycetes bacterium | reverse complement strand
CCTGCAGCCAGACCGTCACGACCAGTTGGTTGCCGTCGTCAGCCATGTGCCTCATCTCGCTGCCGCCACACTGATGGGACTCGCGTCCGAGCGGGCCGAAGAGCACGGTGCTTTGCTGCGTCTGGCCGCCGGAGGCTTTCGTGACATGACGCGAATCGCGAGTGGCCACCCGGGTATTTGGCTCGACATCTGCGCCGAGAACCGGGAAGCAATTCTCAGCGGCCTCGATGGTCTGATCGATGGGCTCCGACGGATGCGTGAGATCGTGCGCGACGACGACCGCGCAGCGCTGCACGAGCGGCTCCGACGAGCGCGCGAGGCGCGCACGAACCTTCCGACGAGAGCGAGTCATCCGAGTGAATTGGCCGAAGTTCGAATTCCGATTCCCGATCGTCCGGGCGCCGCGGCCGAGGTGTTCACGCTTGCCGCGGAACTGGGCGTCAACATCTCGAGTTTCGAAGTCGTCCACAGCGTCGAGGGCAATCGGGGAGTCGCGATCGTTCTCGTCGACGCCGGCACCGTGGATCTGTTCCGAGGTGGGCTACTCGCCCGAGGTTTCCGTCCAGCGGTGCAAAGGCTGGAGTGACTGTGAATTCCGCACCGGACCCTGCGCCAGTTACAGGTGGCTATCGCGTACAGCGGTTGTCCCACCCAATCGACGCGTCAGTACGCGTGCCGGGCAGTAAGAGCATTGCCAATCGAGCACTGATCTGCGCGACCCTGGCAGGGGGGGATTCCACACTGCACAATGTGCCGGATGGCGATGACACCGCCGCCTTACTCGACTGCATTTCGCTGCTTGGTGCAGGCGTCAGAGTTGGTCCATCTGAGTCCGCTCGCGTCGAGATCCAGGGGACGGGTGGCGCGCTTCGGCCTGGTCCGATGACGCTGCACGCACGACTTGCGGGCACGACGTCGCGATTCGTCACGGCACTGTGCGCGCTGGGGCAGGGTCGATATGACGTGGATGGGCTACCTCCGTTGCAGTCGCGGCCGATGGCCCCATTGCACGATGCGCTCTTTGCGCTCGGTGTCGGCATCCACCCGGAGAACGCTTGGGGTCATCTTCCGGTCGGCATCATCGGGCTGCCTGATTCGACACGGAATCACGCCGAAGGTGAGAAAATCCCAACCCATCTCAACGAACCATCGGCTCGCAAAACGATCACGATGCCCGGCGATATCAGCAGTCAGTACATCACTGCATTGATGCTGATTGCTCCCTACCTCGACGGTGGCCTGCGGATAGAGCTCAACACGCCCTTGGTGTCGCGCCCGTACCTGCACATCACGGCTGCGGTCATGGCGTCATTTGGTGTGTCCGACGTCGTGGTCAGCGAGACGCGCATCGATATCGCAGCAGGGGTGTATTCCGCTATCGACTACTGGATCGAACCCGATGCCAGTTCGGCGAGCTATCCGTTGGCTGCTGCCGCAATCTGCGGCGGCCGGGTGTACATCGAAGGTCTCGGCACGGAGTCGCTGCAGGGCGACGCAGCGTTTGTGGATGTACTTGCGGAGATGGGCTGCTCGATCGATCGTTCACCGTTGGGTACATCGTTGCAACGAACCGGCGATCTGCGCGGGGTCACGATCGATATGTCCGATCTGTCCGATCTCGTACCGACGCTCGCCGTGATCGCTCCCTTCGCTCAGAGTGCAACGGTCATCACCGGTGTGGGTTTCATTCGGGCCAAGGAGAGCGACCGGCTTGGCGACCTGGCGACGGAGCTGCGGCGGTGCGGAATCGATGCCAGCGAATTCGATGACGGCATCAGGATCGAACCGGGCTTCGGTCGTGGAAGTGTGCTCGGCACGCATCACGATCATCGATTGGCAATGGCGTTCGGTGTGCTGGGCCTCGGAATCGACGGTGTTGTCGTGGCCGACCCAGAGGTCGTTTCCAAGAGTTGGCCGGACTTCTGGTCGACCCTCGAGTCCATGGGCGCTCGCGCATGACCGGAACAGATCGCACAGAGTCCGCGGCATCGTTGCCGGGGCGATCGACTGTTGCCGCATTCGACGTCGATGGAACGCTGAGCGTGCGGGATTGCATGATCCCATTCCTGACGTTGCTCGCTGGCCGTCGGCGGCTGCTTGCGGGTTGTCTTCGGCAACCAAAGGCCCTGGTCTCCAGTGTGATCCATCGCGATCGCGATCGATTCAAAGCGGTCATCGTTCGCGCTGCATACCGCGGCCGCCGACGGGTCGACGTCGAGAAACTCGGTTCGACCTTTGCGGCGACGATCGAGGCAGCCCTCCTCCGAGCCGACACCCCCAAACGGCTTGCCTGGCACCAACGACACGGGCATCGGGTCGTACTCGTCTCTGCTTCACTCGGCGCATACCTCCACCCGCTCGGGGAACGACTTGGCGTCGACGGCGTGCTGTGTACGGAGGCTGTCGTCGAGACGAATGATCGCTACACAGGTGACTTGATTGGTTTGAACTGCCGTGGCGCTGAGAAGGAACGACGACTCCGGGTGTGGATGGCCGACCACGGACTCGCCGATGCCGAACTGTGGGCGTATGGCGACAGCTCAGGTGACAGGGAACTTCTGGTCGCAGCGGATCATGGCGCCAACGTCAAGGGCCGTCAGATCCCCGAGGCACCTGCGCCCCATGAACTGACGGCCACGGTGACCAGATCATGATGATCGGGCTGCTCAAAGAGGCGCGACCCAAGCAATGGATCAAGAACGTGCTGGT
>JANOQU010000337.1:0-4112 GCA_031422355.1 Actinomycetes bacterium | reverse complement strand
TGACCTTTGGTCAGGAACAGCTGCTGGGCCTCGACCACTTGCTCCAGTGCAAACGTGGCCGCCACCACAGGCCGCACTTCGCCGCGCTCGATGTAGCCGACGAGGTTGGCGAAAACTCCTGCATCGATTGTGGTGCAGCCGTGGATATCGAGGTCATTGAGATACAGCGTTCTCAGATCGAGAGAAACCACCGGGCCGGCGATCGCACCGGCCACCGCATACTGGCCGCGCGGCCGCAACACCTCCAGCAGGCGCGGCCACGACTCGCCGCCGACCACATCGATCACCGCATCGAAGGCGTGACGGCCGAACGTCTGGACCACATCATCGTCGCGATCGATCAAGTCGGTGGCGCCAAGCGCCGAGATGTCGCGGTGCTTGTCGGTGCCTGCCACGGCGGTCACGTGTGCGCCCCGGCGTGCCGCCAACTGCACTGCGGCCGAGCCAACGCCGCCCGAAGCGCCGGTCACCAGGATGCGTTGGCTCGAGCCGACCGCTGCGCGTTTCAGCATGTTTTCCGCGGTCGAGTACGAGCACGGGAACGAGGCCAGTTCCACATCGCTCAGCGAGCAGTTGACCGCGTGCACGGCGCCGGCCGGCACCACGAGGTACTCGGCGAACGCGCCATCGACCTCGGAGCCCAAGAACACCGACCGTCCTGACGCGTCGGTCCAACAGGGTTGCACCAGGACCCGCTGACCGATGGCCCCAGAATCCACGCCAGCGCCGACAGCGACCACCGTTGCGCACGCGTCGATCCCTTGGATGCGGGGAAAGACGAACGAGCCGGCCCAGCCGCCTCCCTCGTACCAACCAATGCGAGTGTTGATGTCGGTGTTGTTGACCGCTGCGGCACCGACCCGGACCAGCAATTGGCCGGGTCCCGCCACGGGCACGGGGACGTCGGTGATCTCGAGATGTTCGAACCCGCCGTGCCCGGTGAGGAGGACTGCACGCATGCGGTCAGACTAGGCAAAGAATCCGCACTGTGGAACACATCTACGATGCGGTATGGTCGAAGATGACAGACTGGGGCGACATACCGGTCGGTCGATCGAGAAATTCGACGTGTCAGAATTGTTTGACAGATCGGGTGGCTCGGGGTACGTTGACCGCCAAGTCGCCGGGCAGCTACTATTTGGCCGCATTTTTTAGGGGGAAATTTTGAACCACTCACTTCGCCGTCTTCGTGGCAACGTCGGTCCGCTGGAGAACGAACTCATCGACGCATTCGAAGCGGGCGCGATATCTCGCCGGAAGTTTCTAGTCAACGGATCCGTGCTCGGCCTCAGCGTGTCGGCCCTCGGCGCGATCCTCGCGGCGTGTGGCAGCGATGAGAAGAAGGAGTCGTCCATCACGGCCGCTCCCGCCGAAACGGCCGCCGCAGGTGCCGACACAACCGTCGCCGGTGGCGCCGACACGACCGCCGCTCCCGCTGCAGGTCCAATCAAGCAGGGTGGAACACTTCGCCTCGCTTCGCAGCGTCCGGGCAGCCCGCTCGACCCCGTCGCAATGGACAACATTGGTAGCTATACGCCGGTCGTGATGTCGATGGAGTACCTCTGCGGTAAGGGCGAGGGTGCAGCACTTGCGCCGATGCTCGCCGAGTCGTGGAGCCCCAACGACGACGGCAGCGTGTGGACCTTCAAGATTCGCCAAGGCGTCAAGTGGCACAGTGGCACAGACTTCACGGCAGACGACGTGGTCGGTGCCCTCGACCGTCTTGCGCCCACCAACCTGGCGGCCTACATCGACCCGGGTTCGGCCGTCGCGTCCGATGCTTCCACTGTCGTGATCACGCTCAAGAACCCAGACGGGCAGTTCCCGTACCAGGTCTCGCCATACAATCCGCAGGCAGTCATCACGCCGCCCGACTACGAGGCCGGCACACTCTTCGATGCCAAGCCCAACGGCACCAGCGCATTCAAGCTGGAGAGCTACGACCTGGCAACCGGGGCGAAGTACGTCCGCTTCGAGGAATGGTGGGGCGGAACGGCGTTCCTCGATGGTGTCGAGATCATCTTCTCCGACGACAACGCCACCCAGATCAACGGTCTGCTCGGCGATCAGGTCGATGCGGTCATTCAGTTTGCCGTCAGCGACGCCGACGCGCTCTTCACCTCGGATGCCGTGACCGTCGACAGCATCCAGGGTGCCGGTCATCGTCAGATCTGGTTCAACGTTCGTGAGGGCACATTCAGTGGGGAAAAGGGTGCCAAGATCCGCGAGGCAGTGGCGCTCGGCCTCGACCGTCAGGCCCTCATCGACAACGTGCTGCAGGGTCGCGGAGACCTCGGCAACGATCACCCGATCGCCCCAGTGTATGAGTACTGGGACTCCAGCCAGCCACAGCGCGAGCGCGACATCGACGCTGCCAAGGCACTGTTGGAAGAGGCGGGAGCCGCAGGGCTTTCGATCACCATGCACGCTCCCGACCTTCAAGAGATCGCGTTGCTCGCCGAATTTGTGCAGTCGCAACTCAAGGACATCGGCATGGACATCACGTTGAACGTCGAAAGCACCTCGACCTTCTACGACAAGTGGTGCCTTGTGTACGACTCCGAAACCGCACCCGCTGGATGCGACGGCGGCGCGGAGTTCGGCATCGTCGACTACGGCAACCGTGGTACTCCGGATGTCTACCTCGTGAAGGCGTACGCGACCGGCGAGTGGAACTCTGCGCACTACCTGTCCGAGGAGTTCAACGAGGCAGTGAAGGTGTACCAGGCCTCTCTCGATCTCGCCGCCCGCAAAACCGCCGTCAAGGCGATCCAGGAGATCGCACACCGCGACATCCCGTACGTGATCCCGTACTTCTACAACACCTTGACCGCCTATTCGAACAAGGTCACCGGCGTGCAGCACACCGGTCTCGGGCACTACTTCCTCGGCGCGGCGGGCTTCAAAGCGTAGGCAGTGACAAGTTCATCGATCGTGTGACGGCCGCCGGTCGTCACGCGATCGTCCGAGCAGGACGATTGAAGGGCTGATGTTTTGGGCAAGTTCGTTCTGAAGCGGTTGGCGTCCATGGTGGTCACACTCTGGATGATCGCGACCATCGTGTTCATGATCGTCAACGTGCTGCCTGGCGACGTCGGCCGCAAAGTGCTCGGGCCAACGGCGAACAAGATCGATGTCGCTGCCATGAACGCCAGACTCGGGACCGACAAGCCCCTGCTCGAGCAATACGTTCGATCGTTGAAGAACCTGGCCACGTTCGATTTTGGCGACTCGTTCCAGTCGGGCGGACCCGTCATGGACTTGCTGTGGCCGGCCCTCGGGAGGTCGGCAAAGCTGGCGATCCTCGCGTTCATCATCACGATCCCGATCTCCATCGCAGCCGGCATCTTCGCCGCCCGGCGACAGGACAAGCTCGCCGACCGGGTTGTGGTCAACGCCGGCCTGGCATCGTCATCGCTGCCCGAGTTCGTTACAGCGTCTGTGCTGTTGGCGGTGTTCGCGGTGAACTTCAAGATCGGCAACGTCTACGCCAACGTCCCCGATGGCACCAGCTTTTTCGGGCAGCTCGATTATCTCCTGTTGCCTGCGATGGCAATGGTGGTGTCGTACTTCGGCTACATCGCCCGAATGACGCGAGCCGGTGTCATCAGCTCTTTACACGCGGACTACACCAGAACGGCGACGCTGAAGGGCCTCAGTTCCGGCCAGGTCATGCGCAGGCACGTGATTCGAAATGCAATGGCGCCAACGATCACAGTGATCAGTGTGCAGATCGGTTATCTGTTCGGAGGGATCATCGGTGTCGAAAGGGTTTTCAACTACGCGGGGCTGGGGACCATGATGCTCAACGCAGTCGGCAAGAAGGACATCCCAGTGCTGCAGACGGCAGTCTTGATGGTCGGCATCATCTACATGATCTCCACCTTGCTCGCCGACCTACTCATTGCTGCGATCAATCCCCGCGTCCGTCTCGAGCGTGGCACATGAGCGACATTGATCCGGCCCCCAGCGATCCCATCGACGCCGTGGCGGTTTCGGCCGGGCAGGGCCAGCGAAAGCTCGCCCGTAAAGAGAATTGGCGACTCATCCGCCGTCGGCCGTCGTTCATCATCGGGGTCCTGATCGTTGCGATCTGGGTCATCTGCGCGTTG
>JANOQU010000336.1:0-2671 GCA_031422355.1 Actinomycetes bacterium | reverse complement strand
ACTTCGGTCTCCCCGAGGTTGACCGTGGCGCTCTTGGCGCAGCCACGCATCTCTCGCGCCTTGTACCTCAGCACAAAATGCGCGCCATGGTGTACACCGCTGCAACGGCGACGGCGCACGAATTGCTTCACTTCGGCAGCGTTCTCGAGGTCGTACCGCTGGTCGAATTGCGTGATGCTGCGATGCGCGTTGCGGCCTCGATCGCTGCCAAATCGCCGACGGTCATGCGTGCTGCGAAGGAGTGCCTCAACGGTATCGACCTCTGGGATGTGAAGCGCAGCTACCGCTTCGAGCAGGGCTTCACTTTTGAGTTGAACCTCTCGGGCGTTGCCGACGAACTCCGTGATGACTTTTCGGGAACGACAAAAGCTGGAACGACAAAGGCTGGAACGACGAATCAGTCAGGTGAGGCATGAGCCGCGACAAGCGAATGACCGAAGACGAGGCCGTTGCAACACTGCACGACGGGATGACCATCGGGATCGGCGGGTGGGGAAGCCGGCGCAAGCCAATGAGCCTGGTCCGCGCCGTGCTGCGCTCGACGCTGCGCGACCTCACGATCGTTTCCTACGGTGGGCCCGACGTCGGGCTCCTCGCCGCGGCAGGCAGGATTCGGCGGATCGTCTACGGATTCGTGTCGCTGGACTCAATTGCGCTCGAGCCGCACTGGCGAGCAGCACGCCAGGCAGGCACGATTCCGGAACCTGTGGAGTACGACGAGGGCATGTTGCAATGGGGCCTGTACGCCGGGTCGCTTCGACTGCCGTTCCTGCCGACACGGGCCGGTCTTGGTTCAGCGGTGATGGATGTCAACCCGCATCTCAAGACGGTTCGGTCGCCATATGGCGACGGCGAAGAGTTGCTCGCCGTTCCCGCGATTCGTCTCGATGCGGCGTTCGTTCACCTGAACCGCAGTGACCAGTCGGGAAATGCTCAGTTCCTCGGACCCGACCTGTATTTCGACGACTTGTTTCTGGGCGCCTGCGACCCGGGTCACCGATTCGTCAGCTGCGAGAAGGTGGTCCCGACCGAGCAGTTGCTGAGTGAAGGCACGTTCCACACGTTGCGGATCAATCGCTCGATGGTCGACGGCGTCATCGAAGCCCCGAATGGTGCACACTTCACGACCTGCGAGCCCGACTACGGCCGCGATGAAGCCTTCCAGAAGGCCTACGCCGCTGCGGCTGCAGACCCGGGCGCATGGGCTGCGTTCGAGCAGCGGTTCTTGAACGGCAGCGAGGCCGACTATCAGTCGGCCGTTCAGGCATGGAGGAACGACTCATGAGCACACCGCTCGCAGACATCGTGGTCATCGCAGCTGCGGAAGCATTCAGGGGTGACGGAGAGATCTTCGCGAGCGGGATGGGGACGATCCAGATGTTGGCGGCACGCACCGCTCGCAGCACGTTCGAGCCCGACTTACTGGTGAGCGACGGCGAAGCCTTTTTCGTCGGCAACGAACTGCCGATCGGGTCGACCGACAAGGTCGTCGAGGGTTGGATCCCGTTCCGCAGCGTGTTCGACACGGTCTGGGGCGGCCGGCGCCACGTGATGATGGGTGCCAGCCAGATCGATCGGTTCGGCAACACCAACATCGCCAACATCGGCCCGTTCGATCGCCCGAAGGCCCAATTACTCGGAGTCCGTGGTGGACCAGGCAACACGATCAGCCACGCAACGAGTTTCTTCATCCCCAAGCACACCACGAAGGTCTTCGTCGAGAGGGTCGACATGGTCAGTGGGCTGGGTTACGACAGAGTCGCAACGTTGAGTGAGACGGTCCGTCGCCACCATCGGCTGCCTCGCGTCGTCACGAATCTCGCCGTACTCGACTTCGAATCTGCGAACCACGCGATGCACCTTGTCAGTGTCCACCCGGGAGTGTCCGTCGACGATGTCCGGGCAGCGACCGGTTTTGATCTCGTCATCGACGCGAACACGCCGATCAGTCGGAGCCCAACTGCGGAAGAACTAACGGTGATTGACCGGCTCGATCCGCGTGGTCTTCGCCATCGAGAAGTCGCCTGATGCACCAACGCCTGCACACGTCACTGTGCGATCTCGTTGGAATCCAGTATCCGATCGTTCAAACTGGGATGGGATGGGTCGCAGGTCCCGGCCTCGTCAGTGCGACCGCACAGGCCGGCGGACTCGGAATTCTGGCGAGCGCAACGATGGATTTCGACCAATTGAAGTCCGCCGTGGCGTCGGTGAAGTCGCGAACCGACAAGCCATTCGGCGTCAATCTGCGTGCAGATTCTGCCGACGTCGGTGATCGCGTCCAACTGTTGATCGACGAACGGGTCAAGGTCGCAAGCTTCGCCCAAGCCCCCAAGGAAGCGCTCATCTCGCGGCTCCACGATGGCGGAGTCGTCGTGATTCCTTCGATTGGGGCCAAACGTCACGCTGAGAAGGTTCTGCAGTGGGGTGTCGACGCCGTGCTGGTTCAAGGCGGTGAAGGAGGCGGCCACACTGGCGCAGTGCCGACGACGATCCTTCTGCCGCAAGTGGTCGATGCAGTCGGCGGAGCCGTACCGGTGATCGCGGCAGGGGGGTTCTTCGACGGCCGTGGTCTCGTTGCCGCGCTGGCTTACGGAGCCGCCGGTATCGCAATGGGAACTCGGTTTCTTCTCACCAGCGATTCGGCCGTTCCGCAGGCGGTCAAAGACTT
>JANOQU010000335.1:0-1875 GCA_031422355.1 Actinomycetes bacterium | reverse complement strand
GGCGTCGGCGGGCGTATCCGATCGAACGATCGCGACGGGGCGCTTTGCCTCATGGAGACAGCGTTGACTGACCGATCCGAGAAGCAGCTCACGGAAGCCGCCGAGTCCGCGTGCGCCGATAACGAGAAGGTTCGCTGACGTCGCTGCTTCGAGGAGCCCTTCGGCCGGAAGCCCGAAGACGGCCCGCGTTTCGACGAGGTCTGCGTTCTCGGCTCCGACGGCTGACACCACGAACGCGTCGATGGACCGATCGGCCTCCTCAGAATCGAACGAGGGATCGAAATCGGTGGAACCGTCTGGATGGTGCTGGCCGAGGTAGTCCCATGTGAGCACGGCGGTGAGTGTGCACTGGTGCAGACGAGCCTCGTCGAGCGCCCATCTGAGTGCGCAGGCCGAGTGAGGTGAGCCGTCGATTCCGACAATGATGTTCTCCATGATCTGAGCATCATCGCTCTGGCTGTTGCCAGCCAGAGCCGAAGGTCCCGTCCCGACCGAAGATCGGCCCGAAATGTTCGGGCGAACGCCGGGGCGAGGTCAGGCGAGTTTCATGAACATCTTTTGGACGTCTTCCACTGCGTAGCCCCGGGCAGAGGATTCCTCGGGGTGAGCGAGGCACCAGGTCAGTCCGCTGGCGACGAGCATGAATCCGGCTTGGTCGAGCGCCTTGCTCGCGGCTGACATCTGAGTGACGATGTCGCGGCAATCCCGCTCTTCGGCGAGCATCTGCTGGATGCCACGCAGCTGTCCTTCGACTCGACGCAGGCGGCGATTCAGGTCGGCCACCGTGTTCTCAGGAATTTCCATTGTCAATTTCCTCTGCTGACGGGTCGACCTGAAGGGCTTGGTGAGTGGCCCACGCTGCGTAGCCACCGACAAGGTCGGAGACATCGGTGAAACCACGCGACCTGAGCAGGCTCGCCGCGATCGCTGAGCGGTAGCCGCCGGCACAGTAGACCACCGTTGGAGCCCCACGATCGAGCTCGTCGAGAGTGATCAGCAGATTGGGAAGGCTGATGTTGCGGGCGTTGGGCACAGCGCCCAGCGCCACTTCGCCGGGGTTGCGCACATCGATGAGAACCAGGTTCGGAATGGATTCAATCCGGTCCGAAAGTGTTACGGCGGCCAGTCGTGAGAGCGGTTCGACGAGTTCCGGGTTGGCGATGAACGACTCGATGGGAGTAGCGAGTGCGCCGATCACGCGGTCGAACCCGATCCGCGCAAGGCGCACGGTTGCCTCGGACTCGCTGCCGGGATCGCAGACGAGGATGATCGGTGTGCCTGGTCGCATGACTTCGCCGGCGTACTCGGCGAAGCGACCGCCGAGGCCAACATTGACCGAGCCTCGCAGGTGACCGGTAGCGAACGTCTTGTCGTCACGCGTGTCCAGCACGATTGCGCCGTCGCGCTGGTGGTCGAGGACTTCGTCGAGGGACAGGACGGCCACACCAGGATGGGCGTCGAGGAGATCGTGGATCTCGCGATTCCGGTTGGCCGCGAATGAGAAATAGAGGGGTGCGACGGACTGGCCCTGTGTCACGGCCTCGACGAAATCGTCCTCGCTCATCGGCGCGAGCGCGTAGTTGTCGCGCCGCTGTTCGCCGATCGTGGACACGGTTTCTGTCGACAGGTTCTTCCCGCACGCGGACCCAGCGCCGTGAGCTGGGTAGACCCTGGTCGCGTCTGGCAGGGTCAGCAGCTTCTCGTGGATCGAGTGGTAGAGCTGGCGGGCCAAGGTGTCTGCTGAGACGCCGCCCGCGGCCAACAGATCGGGCCGACCCACATCGCCGATGAACATCGTGTCGCCGGTGAGCACGCCGTATGGTTCGCTTGCTGCGCCGTGCGGGTAGACGACGATGCTGATCGACTCCGGCGTGT
>JANOQU010000334.1:0-5236 GCA_031422355.1 Actinomycetes bacterium | reverse complement strand
CCCCGGGCGGGTCGTCTGTTTGACGATCGCAGGGTTACTCCGACTCTGGAGCCAACGTTGCGGTTGCCTCGAGATCGGTCTCGAGCGCACTCGGCTGGATTCGCTCACCGAGGCCCTGCTGGATCAATCGGGCGACCTCTGGGCCATCGATGGTCTCGTGCTCCAGCAACGCTTCGGCCACGAGATCCAACCCGACACGATGCTTCATCAGCAATTCTCTGGCTCGCTCCTGCTGGGCGTGGAGCATCGTCGAGATCTCTTCGTCGAGGATTCTCGCCGTCTGGTCGCTGTACTCGCGTCCGCTGCTCATCAGGTCCTCGCCGAGGAACACGTGCTGTTGAGTGCCCCAAGCCATCGGCCCGATCCGGTCGCTCATGCCCCACTCGCGAACCATGTGCCGCGAGATGTTGGTCGCCTGTTCGAGGTCGTTGGCTGCACCACTGTTGAGATGGCCGAACACGATCATCTCGGCGACGCGCCCACCCATTGCTTTACAGATCGTGTCCTCGAAATACTCCTTGGAGTACGTATGGCGCTCTTGAGGAAGGCTCCATGTGACACCGAGGGCCATGCCGCGAGGCAGAATCGTGACCTTGTGAAGTGGGTCGCCGTGGGGCAGAACGGTCGCGAGGATTGCGTGGCCCCCCTCGTGATACGCAGTTGCGCGACGCTCTTCGACCGACAGCACCATGGATTCGCGACGTGCGCCGAGTACCACGCGGTCGCGGGCGTTTTCGAAGTCGATCCGTTCGATTTCTTTGGAACCGCGGCGAACTGCAACGAGCGCTGCCTCGTTGACGAGGTTGGCCAAGTCGGCGCCGCTCATGCCCGGAGTCGCCCGAGCCATCACCTCGAGGTCGACGTCGGGTCCCATCCGCTTGTCTTGGCTATGTACCTTCAGGATCGCGATTCGTTCCTCTGCCTCTGGCAACGGAACGACGATCTGGCGATCGAACCGGCCCGGTCGCAAAAGTGCTGGATCGAGAATGTCGGGGCGGTTGGTGGCCGCGAGAATAACGATTCCCTCGCTCGTCTCGAAGCCGTCCATCTCCGACAACATCTGGTTGAGGGTCTGCTCGCGCTCATCGTGTCCGCCGCCCAGCCCGGCACCGCGCTTGCGTCCGATCGAGTCGATCTCGTCGATGAAAATGATCGCCTTGCCCATCTTGCGGGCCTGCTGGAACAGATCGCGAACCCGGCTGGCGCCGACGCCGACGAACATCTCCATGAAATCGGAGCCGGTGACGGACAAGAAGCCGACTCCGGCTTCGCCAGCAACGGCGCGGGCGAAGAGGGTCTTGCCGGTTCCGGGAGGGCCGACCAACAGCATCCCCTTCGGGATCCGAGCGCCGATCTCGCGGAACTGCTCTGGCATCTTCAGAAAGTCGACGACTTCCTTGATCTCCTGCTTGACGCCTGCGTAACCGGCGATGTCAGCAAAGGTGGTCGACGGCTTGTCAGCGTCGTATGTCTTGGCTCTGCTGCGACCGACCGACATCACGTTGCCCATCTGTCCAGACGCACGGCGCTGCATCCAGATCAGGAAGCCGATGATCAGGGCGAACGGCAGAAGCAGGGTGAGCAGACCTGCCCACCAGTTGTTGTCTGGCTGCTTGAATCCGAAATTGATGCCAGCGGCCTCGAAGCGCGCCGTGTCGGTTTCGTTGATCTGGTTGTCGGCCGTACTGGTGAACTTGTCACCGCTCTGGAACTCGCCGCTGATGGTGCGACTGCCGTTGTCGATGGTGATTTCTTTGACGTTGCCAGTGTCTACTTGGGTGAGGAACTCGCTGTAGTTCAATTTTTCTTCGTTGCTCGACGGCCAGAGTTGGGTGGCAGCTAGACCGCCGACCACGAGCACAGCGAACAGAATGATCGTCCACTTCGGCAGGCCGGGGGGAGACGTTCGACGGCTAGGAGGAGGCGGAGTTGGGCCGCTGGGGCCGCGTCCACCGGTGCCGCGGCCGGGGGGCGGCGGAGGTGGGGGCGGAGGCAGGTTGCTCATGGATCAATGCTACGTGGATTCATCCGAGCCGAGACGGTCACGCCTGGCAATTGGCTGTCGCCACCGTCACCCTGAGTCCGATCGGTATCCACCATCCGAACGGGGAACTTCGATATTTTGCTTCTCGTGCAGCGTCAATGTTCTCGATCAGGGTGTGCCGAAGAAGCGGTACTCACATTGACGTACCAGTACGCCCGATCAGCCGTCTGGCTCGACGATCTGTCACCAGAACGCGATCCTCATGCGTACGATTTGTGCCGCCGCCATGGTGCGCGTCTGTCGGTGCCGCACGGTTGGCGGATGGATGACCGGCGCAGTAGCCGCGAATTCGTCTACGCACACGCCGGCTGAGGCCACGCCACAGGTGACGAGACGCAACGCTCAACCCGGTCCGCAGCCGATCCCACAGCCGATTTCGCAGCCGGCCTCGATCTCGATTGGCATTGCCGCAATGGCTTGGCTGTGCGGTTGGTTCGGCGGCAACGTCGCTGGATCGATCGTTCTCGCCGTCTCGGGCCACGCCGACACCGACGGTGCGCTCCGCCCGGTGTGGGTATCGGCGCTCACTGCAGTGGCGCTGTGGGCGCCGCAACTTGCTGCGCTCTACGTCGTCAGTCGGCGGTTCGCAACCGGCCGACCCCTGGCCGATCTCTCGCTTCGATTTCGACCGGTCGACCTGGTCGGAATCCCCGTCGGCATTCTCAGCCAGTTGGTGCTTCTGCGCTTGGTCTATTGGCCACTCCAGAGCATTTGGCCGAATGCCTTCTCGACTGAGGAACTGGAACGCAACGCCCGCGAACTCTATGAACGGGCCTCAGGCGTCTGGGTCGTTGTTCTCATCGCCGTGGTCTGCATCGGGGCGCCGCTCGTCGAGGAACTGGTCTACCGCGGACTGCTGATGGGTGCAGCCCGGCGACGGTTCAACGATGAACTGGCGCTCGTCGTGGTCGCAGCCTTCTTCGCGCTCATCCACTTTCGACCGGTGGAGTACCCGGGACTGTTTTCGTTCGGCCTCGTACTCGGGGCGTGTGTTGTCGCGACAAACCGAATCGGAATGAGCGTGCTCGCTCACGTCGCCTTCAACGCCACCGCCCTCGCGTTGATCGCCTGAAATCGTTGGTGCGTGACGTGAGATCGCGTCGATCAGCTGCGAGAATGTCGCCCGCCATGACGCACGTGTCCGACACCCCCGAACTGGATCTCGTCGTCGACGAAGTTGCCGTGCCTGTCATCGAGCCACAACAGATGACCACCGTCGATGAGACCGGTGACGACGAGTGGCGCCCGCCGATCGCCCGTCGCCGGGGCCGAATCTGGCAGAGAATCGTCCGCCGACCCATGGATTGGGTGGATGCTCCGTGGACGGTTCAGCGAGCTTTGCGCGCCGTCACCGCGTTCCTCTTCCTCTTGATCACTGGATTCATCCTGCTTCAGGTCGTTCACTGGCCGCTGGTCACGACGAACAACACTCCGACCGGTGGCGACATGGGATCGCACGTGATGGGTCCGGCGTACCTGCGCGACCACCTGTTGAACAACTTCAAGCTCAGCGGCTGGAACCCCTACTGGTACGACGGCTTCCCGATGTACCGCTTCTACATGGTGATTCCGGCCCTGATGATCGTATTTCTCAACATCGTCCTGCCATACGGCGTCGCCTTCAAGATCGTCGCCGTCATCGGAATTCTGACCCTGCCCATCTGCTGTTGGGCGTTCGGTCGCCTCGCCAGGTTCGTGTTTCCGATCCCGGAGTTGTTCGCACTCGGAGCGCTCATCTTCCTGCTCGAAGACACCAAGGACCTGGCAATCCTGGGTGGCACGGTCAAGAGCACGATGGCGGGCGAGTTTTCGTTCAGCATTGCGTTGTCCTTCGCGATGCTCGGCCTCGGCCTGTATGCCCGTGGCCTCGAAACCGGAAAGCACCGAGGTCGAACAGCGGTCATCCTTGCCCTGGCAGTCCTGAGTCACGGCATCGTGGCGATCTTCGTGTTGATCGGAGCGGGCCTGATGGCGTTGGTCTGGATGGACAAGACGCGGTTGAAGTATTCGATCACCACGTTGTTGCCAATGGGCCTCCTCACGTCATTTTGGATCATTCCGTTTGCAACGGGTGCCGCCTACATGACGGACATGAAGTACGAGGCTCGACCGAACTCGGCCAATGATTCCTACTGGGAGATGTTCTTCAACCTCGACGTCACGCTCGACCGAATCGTGTTCGGGCTGGCGTTGATCGGGTTCATCGGTGCGGTGCTACGGCGTCACTTGACCGGCGCATGGATGGGAATCACCATCATTGCCCTCGGCGTCTTGTGCCGGTTCGCCCAGACCGAACACAAGAGTGTCCCGCTAATCGGACTGCTGTGGAATCCGCGGGTGCTGCCGTTCATCAACCTGCTGCGATACATGTTGATGATGGCCGGGATCGTCGAAATCGGCCGGGGCGTCGTGTGGCTCATTGGTCGGGCGCGTGTCGGTGCCGAGGTCGCCAGAGAACGTCGGTCGGGCCGCACGGGCGCCTCGGTGGCGCTGCCGACGCCAACGCTTGGCGCTGTCGGCGGGGTGGTCACCGCATTCTCGACGTTGCTGGTCGTGCTGCTGATCCTGGCGGTCACGTTCGAAGTCAAGTTCTTCGCCAGTACTCGGGCCGACGGACGCTACGCCCTCGCGCTTGGCGACGATGAAGGCGAACAACTGGTGTTGTTCCAGAAGCGGGCCTCTGGCACGCGCGGCCTCGCTGACTCCTGGGCCCGCTACAACTTCACGGGTTACGAAGGAAAATCCGCATACGGCGAATACCGCGGGGTCGTCGAAACAATGGCTGCGATCGGCAACGATCCAGCCTTTGGCTGCGGCCGCGCGCTGTGGGAGAACAATGGCGAGAATGGCAAGTACGGCACGACGATGGCGCTGATGCTGCTGCCGCATTGGACTGATGGATGTATCGGGAGTAGCGAGGGGCTGTTCTTCGAAGCATCCGGTACCACTCCGTATCACTTCATCACTGCCGCCGCGATGTCGTCCAACAGTTCCAATCCCGTGCGCGAGTTGCGCTACGTCGACAACAACGCTGACATCGGCGTTCGGTATCTGCAAGACCTCGGTATTCGGTACTACATGGCGTGGACCGACAAGGCCGTTGCCGCTGCGGCCGCCAACCCCGATCTGACCGAGATCCGCCAGAGCGGGCCGTGGCACATCTACCAGGTTGCAAACAGCGACATCGTCGTG
>JANOQU010000333.1:0-4875 GCA_031422355.1 Actinomycetes bacterium | reverse complement strand
CACGAGTCCGGTACAGCTCTCGGCAAGCTTCTCCTGATCGATTCCTACGACTCGAACCTGGTGTGGCTGGCCGGCATCGCCGTGTCGTGGACGCTCACGATCGAGATCGCGTTCTACCTCTTTCTGCCGGCCTACGCCTTCGTCGTTGGCCGCCTCGCTGCCCGACACGTCGAACGCGCCGCCCGCCTGCGAGTTCATTTCATCGGCCTTGCGCTGCTGTACGTCTCCGCGTACGCATTCAGAGTTCTGCTGGACAACTGGTCGGGATCCAGGCCGAACATGCTGCTCTGGTTGCCAGCGCATATGGACTGGTTCGCCCTTGGAATGTGTCTCGCAACGCTCTCGGTGTGGGTAGAGGGCGGGGGCGCTTTGCCCGCGGCGTTGCACGACTTCGCCAGGCGAACCGGACCATGTCTGTTCTGTGCAGCAATTTGCTTCAGCGCCGTCGTTGTCCTCAAGAGTGACCAGTTGGGCTTCGCCAGGAGCGAAACGATGGGGCAGACCTCGTGGCGATTTCTCTTTCAGGGATTGTCGGCGTTTTTTCTCCTACTTCCAGCGGTTCTCGGCGACGGCGACCACGACCGGCGGTGGGCGCGGATCCTGCGGGCACCGACGATGGTTCTCCTCGGAACGGTCTCCTACGGCATCTACCTGTGGCATTTCACGGTCCTGTCCTGGTACGAAGGGATTCTGCTCGGCCAACGACCGTGGATCAGACTCATCGGCATCACCTTCGCCGTGCTGTGTGTCACCATTCCGATCGCAGCGGCGAGCTACTACGTGATCGAGCGACCGATCCTTCGCCTGTTTCGGAAATGGTCGCAAGATCGGCAGGAATCACCAGCGATAGAGCGCGTCGATCACGTCAGCGTTGGTACCAGTGGTGTCAGGAAGAGTCGCTGAAGGTTCCGGTCGCTTAGGATTCGGCGCGATGAACGACACAGAGGGCGACGGGAAGCCCGCAACGCACGAGCGGGGGGAGACCGCCGGTTCCGATGCCACTTCGGTCCAGCGGTCGTCGTGGTGGGCAGTTCTGATCGGAGCATCCTTCGTCATCCTGGTCGCGGCATTGTTTTCGTACATCCTTAGTGAGGATGCCGATGAGCGATCGGGCTCTGCGAATCCGCCAGCGTTCGCCGGCGGATTCTTCGACGACTTCAATCGTCCTGCCGATTCGGACGGCCTCAGCGTCGGGGGGCCGGTGATCTGGTCCAGCGAACGCGGGCAATGGGGACTTCAGGTCGGGGTCGCCTTTATCGTCGTCCCGGATCCCGTCATCAACGTCGTCGTGACCGACCTCGGGTCTGACTCATCGTCGATCTCAGCGTTCGTCGGCGGTCAGGGCGTCTGCGGTGTGGTCGCTCGATACAGCGACCCCGGCAACTACACCGCGTTGGTGAGGGTGCCGGGATTCGCTGTGTGGAACCTGATCGAAGTCGTCGGGGGAACCGAGCGAATCCTGACCACATTGCCCGATATCACCGACAACAACGTCGGTGTCGGGCTGGCGGTCGCCGACGACGTCGTCGTGGCATCTGTTGGTATTCGTCAAGCCTCCGTCGTCGAACGTTCGTCGCTCACCGGGACCAGAGTGGGTTTGATCGCCAAGAACGAAGAGGCCGGAATGTGCACGTGGGACAACGTTGGCTCGCAGGAGGCTCGTTGACGGCCAAGGCCGTCGTCGCCCGGCTGAGCGCCGCATCACGCCGACTTTGCGAGACAGGTCGAGAGAACCTCTGGCCCGTCGCCGCTCTGTACAGCGTGCTGGCGCTCTGCGCGACTCTGATCGAGGGCCCGGGCTGGTATGTCGCCGACAACCGGTTCGAGCAATACTTCAATCCTGCGCGGAGCCTCGCCAAGATGTTTGCGGTCTGGGACGGCAGCCGCGGTCTTGGGGGACCCCGCGAGGACGTCTGGCTGGGGACCACAATCCCTCCGGCCCTGCTTCGCGGACTCGGCTTCTCGCCGGCCTACAGCGAGCACATCTTCCATGCGATCTGCCTGGTCACCGCTGGCCTTGGGGTCGTTGTTCTGACACGCCTCTTCCGCCGCTCGATCGGCCCGGAGCACGTCATCGCCGGCCTGATCGTGATGTTCGGGCCGTTTACCGCCTCGTTCCTACTGCCCTCGAATCTGTACATGATGTTCGCGCTCAGCCCATGGTTGCTGGTCGCGTTCATTCGTGGCGTGAGCGAGCAACGGCCGTGGAAGTGGGCGGCGGTCTTTGCGCTCATCGTGCTGTGGGCAGGCAACAGCGACATCCCCGGACTGCTCTACGTCACGGTGCAACTGGTCGCGGTTTCGTTGTATCTCGTACTCGTCGAACGAAGGGTCCGTTGGCGCGACGTATTCGGTTGGTTCGCTCGTGCCGGTGCCCTGTCACTCGCATGCAGCTCGTGGATGCTCGTCAAGACGCTGTCAGCCTCGGAGCCGCTCGATGCCCGCCTCGCCGACACCGAATTGCCGTCCGCGTCGGCAACGTCGTCGTCTTGGTCAGAGTCCTTACGCGGGCTCGGCAACTGGTTGTCGTATTTTCGCGACGAAGGTCGGTTGCTGAAGCCTCAGTCCGTTCCATATTTCGAGCGATCGTGGGTCGTCGCAGCAACCTTTATGGTGCCGATTCTCGCGCTTGTGGCGCTTTGGCGGTCGACGTGGCGGACTCGACTCCTGTTCGGCACGATGGCGATTGTCTCGGTCGTCGTGATGGTCGGCGGCTTCGGTTCTCCGAAAGCGTCGCCGGTCGGCGAAGGCATTCTGTCCCTGCTGGAACAGGTCAATGTTCTGACTGCGTTTCGGAACACCTACAAGGCAGGCGGCGGCCTCGTGATCGGCGGGTCGGTGCTCGCCGCCGTTGGGGCCGTCCAGGTTCACCGGTGGCTTGCTCGTCGGTCTCGCCGATGGGCAGCGCTGTCAATGGCGACAGGCGCAACGGTGCTGGTCGGCGTGGCTTTACCGTTCGCGACGGCATCCGCGTATCACCCGTTCGAGCGCGTCAATGACCTCCCCGGCTATTGGTCAGAGACATTTGAGTTTCTCGACGAGCTACCCGTTGGCGGACGATCTCTGATCGTGCCGGCCGTGTCGCAGACGGAGTACCGCTGGGGTTACGTCGGCGATGACATCTTCGACGCCCTGCTCACACGGCCCCACGCAACAGCGACGGGCTGGATGCTGTCGACGCGCAGCGGCCACAACGCGCTCGAGACCATCACCCTCTGGGCGCAGGACCCGAACTACCGCCCAGGGGTGCTCGGCCCGATGGCTCGCCTGCTCGGGATCACAGAGATCGTTCTGCGAAACGATGTCGACTGGCGTCGAGTGAACATCGCTCGGCCCTCCGCATTCAACGGTCTCCGCACCGATCCGGATTTCGAACGTGTGGCCACCTTCGGCGAGCGCGGCCCGAATGTCGTCTCCCCGTTGGACCTCAGCGACGATGCCCGACTGGAGCGCACCCTGCCGCCAGTAGAAGTGTTTCGACTTCGAGCTGACACCGGCCTGATCGACGCCCGACTGTCGCCCGCTGCAGAAACACTCGTCGTTTCCGGAGATGCCAACGCCTGGCCGCAACTCGCCCTCGCCGGCCTGCTCGGGCCTGACGCCAGCATCGTCTCGAGCGGGGCCGCTTCCGACGAACAGCTACTTGACGCCCTCGACGCTGGAGCGTCAGTGGTCGTGAGCGACACCACCCGCCGACGGGTCCGCACGCTCTTGCATCACGAGCCACAACTCTCGCCAACATTGGCGGACGGGCAGGAGCTGGATCGTCCCGTTCGTCCTGTCTTTCCGGATCGGCCCGGCACGGAGTCGGTGGCCTGGTACCGCGACGCGATCTCGATCAGCGGCGCCTACATCCGGCTCGGCGGAAATCGCAACGACCGTCGCGCTTCGCTGGCCTTCGACGACGATCCTGCAACGTCGTGGGCAGTCCCGTGGTCCGGCCTCGGACCGACGCCGTCGATCGATGTTGCGCTCAGGCGCCCCATGCCGATGAGCCGGTTCGCCATCCAGTCGATGATGACGGCATCGGGAATCCCAACGGTGGCCGAAGTCGAGATCGGCTTCTCCGATGGCTCGTCGTTGTCCGTAGAGCTGGATGATCGCGGACGGGCCGACGTCGAGTTCCCGCAGCGGACCTCTGAGACGCTGGTCATCGAAATCACCGACATCAACGTCTTTGGCACCAACGTCGGGATCGCCGACATCTCGATCGCCGGTCTGGACCTCGTCGAACACATTCAGGTGCCGGTGGACCTCACGAACCGCGAGGATCCGGCCATCCGCAACGCTTTGATGACCGCTCCGACGGCCTATACGTTCGGTCGGGTCGTCCGGTCAGTCTCGGCCGTTCGCGATGACCAACGGGCGTCGACATTCGACGAGGAGGTCAGTATTCGCAGGCGATTCGAGGTCGTCAAGGCAGACCAGTTCGCTGTCAGTGGCTCACTCCGGCTGGTCACGTCGACGTCGGAGACCATCCTCGCAACGCTGCTCGACGGCCCCGTCAGCGCAACATCCAATCGGTCGCCGAGCGCGTCGGACGACGGACATGCGGCATTGGTTCTGGACCGGGATCTCGAGACATCGTGGGTCGGTGACGCCGTTCGCGGGGAGGAACTGACGATTCGAATCCCGCAACAGTCCATCACCGAAGTCCGCGTCGTCCAACCAGCCGATCAGTCGACGGCGAGGATCCGTCAGATCGAGGTGGAGGTGGACGGGCACATCATCATTTCCGTCTTCCAGAAGGCCTTTTGTGATCTCTTCGCCACGAACACCTGCACCCGCACGGCAATCGTGCCCCTTCCGCCGGGGACCGTCGCTGATGAGGTGATCGTGCGAGCCAAGCGAGTCGACGCCGTGTCGGCTGGCATC
>JANOQU010000332.1:0-3894 GCA_031422355.1 Actinomycetes bacterium | reverse complement strand
GGTCGAAGCGCACGACATCCACGGTCGATGAGCACTCTGCCGTGCAGTACTCGAGGTGCCCCATGTCGAGGTAGACCCTCCCCCCGTTGAAAAGGAACCCACCGTTTCCGGAAGGTTCATCCCAGTCTCGGTCGTGGAGGTCGATCAACCCGTGGCTGTCCGTCTGAAAGATCCAATCGCGGACTTTCTCGATGACTTCCTTTACCTGAAGCGGTGGATCGACCAAGCAGCCATACTCCGTCTCCAGGCCGGTGATACGGCCGGTGGTTGGGTCCGTAGGATTTTCTGTGGAAGGGTTCTTCATGTCCCGCGCTTCCCGGAAAATTGCTTTCGTTCAACTCTCCGGGTTCTAACGCCGGGAGGCTGTCCTAGGTTGGAAAGTTCGGGAAGTCTATTTTCCGGTAGTGCACCGAGCTTTTGCTGCGTCGAACTCTTCTCCGACGCCTCCGCCGATTGCCGTGATCAGGGTCTGGACCTCGGTGTTCTTCAACATCTTGTCGAGGCGAGCACGCTCGACATTCAAGATCTTGCCGCGAATGGGCAGGATCGCCTGTGTCCGCGGATCTCTCGCATCGAGTGCGGTACCTCCGGCGGAGTCACCCTCGACGATGAAGATTTCGCTCTCGGCGGGGTCGTTGCTGGTGCAGTCTTTCAACTTGTCCGGCATGCCAGCACCGGCGAGCGCTGTCTTGCGGCGAATCGCGTTCCGGGCATTCTTGGCCGCGAGTCGGGCCTGGGCGGCGGCAATGCCCTTCTTGACGATCTTGTTTGCTTCGGTCGGATTCTCTTCCAGCCATTCGGCAAGTCGGTCGTTGGTGGCCTTCTGAACGAACGAACGCATCGGGACGTTGCCAAGCTTGGCCTTGGTCTGGCCCTCGAACTGAGGCTCGCGCAACTTCACCGACACGATTGCGGTAATGCCCTCGCGGATGTCCTCACCGAGAAGGTTGTCCTCTTTTTCCTTGAGCAGATTCTTGGCGCGTGCGTATTTGTTCATCACGCTGGTGAGCGCGGTCTTGAACCCTTCGACGTGCATTCCGCCTTCGGTCGTGGAGATGCCGTTGGCGTAGCCGTGGATTCCCTCGTAGTAGCCGGTGTTCCACTGCAGCGCGATATCGAGCGTTTGACCCTCTGCGTCGTCGCTGTCTTCGTAGTTGGCAACCTTTGCGAACAGCGCTTCCTTCGATGCGTTCAAGTGCTTGACGAAGTCGACGATGCCGCCCTTGTACTGATAGTGGACCGTCTGCTCGCGCCCCTCGCGTTGGTCGATGAAGTCGATCTCGAGGCCCTTGTTCAAGAACGCCATCGTCTGCAACCGCTCCAGCACAGTTCGGGCGACGAACTCGGTCCCTTCGGCCTGGAAAATGCCGGCATCAGGCCAGAACGAGATGGACGTACCACTGGTGCGGCCGTCGACCGGCGAATCACCGGTGATCTCGATCGCGCCCTGCGGCTTGCCACCGTCTGCGTAGAACTGACGGTAATGGTTGCCATTGCGGTCGACCTCGACGATGAGTCGCTCGCTGAGCGCGTTGACAACGCTGACGCCGACGCCGTGGAGGCCGCCGGAGACCTTGTAACCCTCTCCCCCGAACTTACCGCCAGCGTGTAGAACCGTGAGCACGACCTCTGCCGCGCTCTTGCCCTTGTGTGGTCCAGACGGATACGGGTCCACCGGGATACCGCGGCCGTTATCGTCGACCCGGCAGCCCCCGTCGGCGAGCAGCGTGATGGTGATATTGGAGCAGAAACCCGCCATTGCCTCGTCGACGGAGTTGTCGACGACTTCCCAGATCAGGTGATGCAGGCCTGCGAGACCGGTGGAACCGATGTACATGCCGGGTCGCTTGCGGACCGGATCGAGACCCTCGAGGACCTGGATGTCCTTCGCGCCGTAATCAGAGGTTGGGTGTGACATCTGCTCGGCCGCGGTGGGGCCTGGCGCAACATCGTTTGGTGGGGATTCGTTGCCGGGTGGAGTGTCAGTGAGCGACACGAGAACCTCGATATCTCAGTAGGTCGATCGCGCGAAGGGTTGGCGCGGCTGGTTGTCGAACGGGCGAACAGCCGAGACCGCAATCAGGCCCGAGCCCCGCAGAATCGGCAACGATTGCAATGCCTGGAGTCTACCAAATGGGTATGACAGTCATGTGATTCTGACCAAGTTGTCCGACAGGTTCCGTCCTATTGTTTTTTCGGGACGGAAACGGCTGAATTTTGCGTTCTCAGCGGGGTTTCACGCGGATATCGAATCGCGATACCTCTAAACCGGCTACGGACCGCAGGCGCTCGATCACATCACGCTCGAGGAAGCGTAATTGGGTAGCCCAACCGGGCTCGTCGACTTCGACCAGCAACTGCGTGCCGTCGAGCTTGACGGGGCGGGCATGATCGGCAACTGCCTGGCCCACCGCATCGGTCCAACGGTTGAACAACGAGCCCATCGAACGAGCATCTCCACCTGTGCCGCCGGTGCCACCAGAACTGCTGCGCAAACTGCGCACGACGCCGTCAAGACTGTCGCTCAACGGGATCGGGTCGAACCGGGAACTCATCACTTCACCGTATCCCCGATCCGAATCCCGAGCCCTCAATCTCGCCGGCGATCTGGCCGGCGACGATCTTGAGAATCCGGTCGGGATGCGCATCGGCTGGCAGATGACCTGCAGTCGTGATCAGTACCTGCCCACGGGGAAGATTCTGGAGGAGTGCCGTCGCCCGTGACGGATCGAGTTCGCTCAGAACGTCGTCGAGAACCAAAATCGGCGGTGTTCCAACCTTGTCGGCAATCAGACGGTGCGCGGCGAGTCGCAGTGCCAGGGCAAGGCAACGCTGCTCACCCTGTGATGCGTGAGTTCGCGCTGGCAAACCATTGATCGCGAACTCGACATCGTCGCGATGCGGGCCAACGGTGCTCGACGCCCGCCGCACATCGTCAGTGCGCGCGGACACCAACGCTGCGAGCAGGCCGGTCCGTCGCCACGCCGGCTCGTAGACCAACTCGATCGGTGTCGCATCGCCGGCCAGTTGCTCGTAGGCCTCCATCACCATCGGAGTCAGTCGCGCGATCAGGGTCGCCCGAGCATGGCCGAGTTGCTCGCCACTTTGCGCGAGCTTTGCGTCCCAGACATCAAGTGTCAGTTCGACCTCGGGCGTCAGCCGACGCGACGGCGACATCGACGCCTGCTTGAGCAAACTGTTGCGCTGCTTCAGGATCCGGTCGATCTCCAGCCGGAGGGCATCATGTTTGACTGCCAAAGCAACGAGAGAATCATCCATAAACCGGCGTCGCTCGCCCGGCCCACCTTTGACCAGAGAAAGGTCGTCGGGTGAGAACACCGAGACCCGAATGACACCGAGCAACTCGCGACTTTTGGTCAAGCGTTGCCGGTTGACCAGCACCCGGTTACGACCATTCCTGCTGATTTCGGCCTCGATCAACAGTTCGCGACCATCATCGTGGCGAACTTCGGCACGCACGATGGCAGCGTCGGCGCCGATCCGGATCAGAGCGTCGGTCGGCGAACCGCGGAAGGAGTCCAGCGTGGCCAGGTATCCGAGCGATTCGGCGAGGTTTGTCTTGCCCTGCCCGTTGTCGCCAACGATGGCGGTGGTCCCGGAATCAAATGTGACGTGCGCCGAGCGATAATTGCGGAAGTCGATTAGCTCCAACGTCCGCACGAGCACGTTAAGGCACTCGGACGGGCATCAGCAGGTAGAGGTAATCGGGCCGTCCGACGCCACGTAGTACCGCTGGCTTCAGTGCGTCGAGAGTCTCGAGTGTGACCTCGTCGGCACCAACAGCTTCGACTCCAGCAGCGAAGTAGTCGGGGTTGAAGGCAACCGTCAACTCCGTGCCTTCCAACACCGCGTCGAGTTCTTCGACCGCGTTGC
>JANOQU010000331.1:0-6423 GCA_031422355.1 Actinomycetes bacterium | reverse complement strand
GGTCACCGTCCCCATTACTGGCGGCGTTTTCCCGGCATCAGCTGTTCGAGAACTCGATCCTTCGCTGTTCATCTACGACCCGGCCTACATGCAAACTGCGGCCTGCAAGAGCGCAATCACATACCTCGACGGCGACAACGGGATCCTGCGTTACCGCGGCTACCCAATTGAGCAACTCGCCGAGAAAAGCACGTACCTGGAAGTCGCTTATCTGCTGCTCAACGGCGAACTGCCGGACCCAGCGCAACTTGCGACATGGACCCACGATGTCACCCATCACACGTTCATCCACGAGAACATGCGCAAGCGATTCGTCGACGGTTTTCATTACGACGCGCATCCGATGGGGATGTTCATCAGCGCTGTGTCCGCGCTCGGCACCTTCTACAACGACGCCAAGGACATCGAGGATAAGGGCAGCCGGGACAAGCAGATCCTTCGCCTCGTCGCGAAGATGCCGACCCTCGCATCGATGTGTTACCGATTCTCGGTCGGCCTGCCGTTCAACTACCCCGATAACGACATCAGCTTCCCTGCCAACTTCCTCTCGATGATGTGGAAGATCGGCGAGTACGAGATCGACCCCCGACTCGAACGGGCGATGGATGTGCTGTTCATCCTCCACGCCGACCACGAGCAGAACTGCGGTACCACGGCGATGCGAGTCGTCGGGTCCAGCCATGTGGATCCGTACTCGTCCTGCGCCGCAGCGGCCGCTGCGTTGTACGGCCCGTTGCACGGCGGTGCCAATGAAGCCGTCATCCGGATGCTGACCGAGATCGGCCACGTCGACAACGTGCCCAAGTTCATCGACGAGGTCAAGAGCGGAAAGGGCAGCCGGTTGATGGGCTTCGGCCATCGGGTCTACAAGAATTACGACCCGCGGGCCACGATCATCAAGAAGACTGCCTACGACGTCTTCGAAGTCACCGGCACGAACCCGCTGCTCGACATCGCCCTCAAGCTGGAAGAGGTAGCGCTCCAAGACGACTACTTCGTCAGCCGCAAGCTGTATCCCAATGTCGACTTCTATTCCGGCCTGATCTACCAGGCGATGGGCTTCCCAGTTGCGATGTTCACGGTTCTCTTCGCGATCCCGCGCACCGTTGGCTGGCTTGCCCACTGGCAAGAACTGCTCGCCGACAAGGACCAGAAGATCAGCCGCCCTCGCCAGTGGTACGCAGGCGTCGACGCCCGCGACTACGTCGACCTCGGCGCCCGCTAGTTCTCGCCCCGCGCGCCCGCTCGAGGGCTCGCGGGCTCGTGTGTCGCAGGCTCGCGCCTCGCAGGCCAGCGCTTCGCGGCAGCGCGCGCCTTGCGTCAATTTGGCGGTGGTTCCCACGCCCATGTTCCCGCGAACCCCCGTACTACGGTGCTTTTTGGGATCATGGGCGTGTTTTTCACCGCCGATCGTCGGTTGGGCGATTGACGGGGTACGTCAGACGTCGATCAGGATCTTGCCGGTATTGGCGTTCGACGCCATGTAGCGGTGGGCGTCGGCGATCTGATCGAGCGGGTATCGGGAGTCGATGATCGGTCGAAGTGCTCCGGTGTCGAACAGTGGCAGCATCTCTCGAACGAAGCGTTGGACGAGTGACACCTTCTGCTCGATCGGGCGCGAACGCAGTGCCGTGCCAATGAAAGTGACCCGCTTGGCGAGCAGGAGCCCGACGTTCACATTCGTTCGACCGCCGCCCATCAGTCCGACCTGGATGATCCGACCCTGAGACGCAACTGCCTGGAGGTTCCGGTCGACGTAGTCACCGCCGATCACGTCAAGCACCACGTCCACTCCGACCCGGCCTGTTGCTTCCATCGCCAACTCGACGAAGTCTTCCGTGCCGTAGTTGATCACCAGGTCAGCGCCGAGCAAGCGACACGCATCCATCTTGGCGGCACTGCACGTGACCGCGATCCGGGCTCCGATCGCCTTTGCAATCTGAATACTCGCAGTGCCGACCCCCGACCCACCCGCGTGAACGAGCGCCCAGCGACCACTCGTCAAGCCACCTTGGACGACCAACGCATCCCACGCCGTCAGGAAGACTTCAGGAATCGCGGCAGCATCATTCACGCCGACTGAGCCGGGGACGGACATCAGTTGCCGCTCATGCACCGCGATCCGCTCGGCGTACGCGCCGCCCGCATCGATTGCCATCACCTCGTCACCGGCCTTCCAGAGAATTACGCGCTCGCCCACCGCTGCGACCACACCGGAGAACTCGAGGCCTGGAATCTCTAATGTCGACGGACGGGGATTCGGGTAGAGGCCTATCACCTGCAATAGGTCGGCGCGGTTGAGCGCCGTCGTCGTGACCTCGATCAGTACTTCTTCCGGGCCAGGAACGGGATCCGGAACCTCCTCGACGACGAGATTCTCGGGACCACCGTGAGAACGAAGAACAACAGCGCGCATGCGCCATTCTCACACGGGCGGTCTCTGTCGCTGCGTCCACTGCGTTCCGACGTCGGGACCTGCGCCAATCATTCAGAGAACTCGAGTCCGGAGTCTCCTACGCGGACGGTCGAGAATTTGGGTGAGGGCCCATCAGATGCAGCAGGTCGGACCGGTTGAGCGCGGTCGAAATGATGTCGATCAGAACTTCACGCCCGCTCGATGACGCGAACCTCACCGGCGATCGGGTCGACGTCGATGAGATCGCCGTTGCAGATTTCGGTCAGCGCGCCGGGTGCACCGATCACGGCCGGGATGCCGATTTCACGGGCGAGCACTGCTGCGTGACTGAGCGGACCGCCGACGGCGGTCACGATCGCACCGGCGATCGACAACACGACGTTGTAGGCCGGCGTGGTGAAGGCGACGACCAGTACGTCGCCAGGCGCCATTGCGTCGAGGGCCTCCTCGGGCGTCGATGCCCGCCGGGCCGTGCCTCGGTACACGCGTTGGCCAACGCCCGTTCCGACCAGACCCGCGCCAAGCGCGTCACGGTCACCGGCCATGCCCAGTTGCGTCATCACCAATTGGATCGCCCCGACGAGGCGGGCCATGGCTACCGGAAGTACCGAAAGTGGAGGCGCAGCTTCGGGCGAACCGAGCGACGCCGGCGCGCTCAGCCGAGAACACCTCAGCCGTTCGGCGCTGCGCTCGGCCAGTGACGCAGCGGATGGGCAACCACCGGCGAACAACTCCTCCGTCAACTCCTCCGGGGTCAGTTCCAACGCATGTTCCTTGGACTCGAGACTGCCAGCCTCGACCAGCCGTTGACCCAGATGCAGTAACGACAGCCTCAACAAGCCGAGCGGCCATTCCGCCGTCGTTGGACCGTTGTCGTCGCGGAGGTCCATCGCCGCTCTGGCTTCGCTCAGCGATTGATCGAACTCCGGTTGATCCTCGGCCCCGAGTCGTTCGCGCATCGCAGTTGTCCGAGCGTTCACTGATGACTCTGCAGGCCGTCGCTGGTCGGACATGATCGTGGCCAACAACAGGTCTGGTCGCTCACCGAGCGTCACCCCGTCGAGGTCATAGCGCGAGAACAGCAGCGAGCCGCGATAACGCAGGTAGGTATCGAGGTCAGCTGCTGTCGTCGCTGACGTTGCTCGCACATCGTCGAGGGTGGTCACCTCTCTTCCCGACTGCTCCACAGCGGCCCTTATTCGGGCAAGAGCCGCGAGTGGAGCAGTTGTCGACGGTGAGGCGCCCTCCAGAAGGGTGATCGCGGCACGCACGTCAAGGCCCCATTCGTCGATTCGAACGAGGAACAGGCCGATCGGGCCGAGGTCGTACCCGTGTAACCAAAAGTGGTGCTCCCAGTTCTTTCGTGTGTGGGCGAGTACCGCATTCACGTGGTGAACGACGTGAGCGTCGCTGAGATCATCGAGCGCGACGTCTTGCAGCGCGAGGTTGTCCGCCTCGATCGCCGATCGGCCAGTCCGATCCCACTCACGGATCACCTCCCGCCATGGCCGCTCACGCACAACCCGCTCCGCCGTTCTCGCTCGGCGACGAAGTTCTGGGTGCAGCCTGGTTGCCAACTTCAGGATTGGCAACGGAGGAAGCTTCTTCGACGGCTTGTCGGCGCCGATCAGCGGCCGCAATCTGGCGTACATGAAGCCGTTGACGAACGACGCGTGCACCGTGTCGACCGGGGCACCGAGGTCTTTCATGATCCGCCGCATTCCGTCGGTCATTGCCTTGGTCACAAGCGACTGCACGATCGGCGTCGTACCGCCTCGGAAATGCGACAGGTCCAGTTCCCACATGCCCGGACCCGGCGCTTGCCACACGACGTCCATCGTCACGAACCTCCCGGCTATCGGAACACCCCACGGCGCGACCAGCGAGATCGACCGTAGCCGATCACAGTCCCGTAGCATTCCGCGATGACCCTTGGCCAGGAACACGCGGTTTCCACTCACCAGCAGCTTCGCGAGTTGTATCGCCAGCCGAGCAAGTTGGTCGTCGACAAGGAGCGTCCGACGATCGACTCGGCGACCAGTGAATTCATCCGCCGCGCACCATTCGTCGTGATCGGCACGGTCGACGCCGATGGAGCGGCTGACGTCTCTCCCCGTGGCGGGCCGAGCGGCTTCGTACAGGTATTGGACGAGACCCATATTGCGATCGCCGACCTGTCGGGCAACAATCGCCTCGACACCCTGGATAACATCGTCGCCACTGGCGAGGTCGCGCTTTTATTCGTCATGCCAGGCCAGGGTGAGACCGTTCGCGTGAACGGAAGCGCCACGCTGACGACGGACCCGGCAATTCTGGGTGGGTTCCCGACCGAACTCAAGACTCCGAAGTTGGCCATCGTGGTCTCCGTGGTCGGCACGTTCATCCATTGCGCAAAGGCGATGCAGCGCAGCAGGATCTGGGAGCCAGAGTCATGGGCCGCACTCGCCGACGCGCCGGATGGTGCAGACATTATCGCTTGCCAGAACCTGCTCCCGGAGGGAGTCACCGCGGACATGGTTCGCGACAATCTCGCCGCTGGCTATGAGCACGACCTCGTCAGCGAACGCGCCGACACCTCGATGTGACCAACGGTGGCTGAGCCGACAGCGTCAGCCGTCGAGCAGGTCGACAATCGACCACAGCCCACGGGGCTGTCCGGTGACTGCAGGCGGTAGCAGAAGTGTTCGGATGCCGGCCTCGATCGCGGCACCGTCATTGATGTGGTTGTCGCCGACCATCAATGCATCGGCGGCGTCCACGCCGACCGCTTCGAGCGCAATCCCGAACAGACGCAGTTCGGGCTTGATCGTGCCGTGTTCGCCGGACAGCACGAACGTGTGGATCAGTTGGTCGAGGCCGTAGTGGGCAAGGATCGGGCGAAGGTCGAATGGTACGTCGCTGACGATGACCGACGGGATGCCGCGGTCGTGGATCGCGCGCAGTACCTCCGCCGTGTCGACGTACGGCGACCAGCCGGCGGCTGTCGTTTCGAACTCGTAGAGCGCTTGGGCAACGCCGGGGACTTGGCAGTCCAGGTCGGCCCACAGCGCCGTCCAGCACTGACGGTGAAGGTCGGCACTCTTGTCGCGGCCCTTGGCGATTTCCTCCGCGGTGCGCGAACGACGCCGAGCGCTGTCCCACAATGCATGGGCTGACCCTGCGTCGATCGGCGAACCATTCCGGCTCGCCCAATCGACGATGAATTCAACGCTGCCGGCAGTGTCGAACAGTGTGTGGCCCCAGTCGAGCAGGACGGCTTTGATCACGATTGATCAATCACAACGGACAGGTCACGCCATCTTCGCTTGGAGGCGTCGATCGAGTGCATCGAGGAAGTCTTCCGTCGACAAATACGGTGCGTCCTTGGAGATCAGCAGCGAGAGGTCTTTCGTCATCTCGCCAGCCTCGACGGCTTCGATACACACACTCTCCAACGCTTCTGCGAACGCAACGACCTCGGGCGTGTCGTCCATCTTGCCGCGATAGGTGAGGCCCTGGGTCCAGGCAAAGATCGAAGCGATCGGGTTGGTGCTGGTCTTGTTGCCCTTCTGGTGCTCTCGGTAGTGACGGGTCACCGTGCCGTGAGCGGCTTCGGCCTCGACGGTCTTACCGTCCGGCGTCATCAGCACCGACGTCATCAACCCGAGCGAGCCAAAGCCCTGGGCGACGGTGTCTGACTGCACGTCACCGTCGTAGTTCTTGCAGGCCCACACGTAGCCGCCCTCCCACTTCATGGCGCAGGCGACCATGTCGTCGATGAGGCGGTGCTCGTAGGTGAGGTTCGCGGCATCGAACCGATCTTTGAACTCGGCGACGAAGATCTCTTCGAAAATGTCTTTGAAGCGACCGTCATAGGCCTTCAGGATCGTGTTCTTCGTCGAGAGGTACACGGGGTAGTTGCGCGTGAGTCCGTAGTTGAGCGAGGCACGGGCGAAGTCGCGGATCGACGAGTCGAGGTTGTACTGCACTTGCGCGACGCCGTCGCCGGGCGACTGGAACACTTCGAA
>JANOQU010000330.1:0-2437 GCA_031422355.1 Actinomycetes bacterium | reverse complement strand
CAGGTGTTCACATTGGTCGACGCCTCGGTGAATTTGGGATCACCGAATATCGCCAACAACTCGGGGTCCTGGTAGGCCTGGGTCGGGTTGTCCTCGTACTTCTTCGACAACTCGATCAGCTTCGACAAGCCCGTGGCGACCAGCGCGAAGTCATCCTGCAGTTCGTCTGGCACCTTTGCCTCCAGCGTCGCCAGCGCCTTGTCAGCGTCGGCGATGCCGGAGGTGTCGCCAGCAAACGCAAGCGCGAACAATTGGTAGTACCCGGCACAGTCCTCGCCGAGGCCTGCCACCGAAGGAATGCTCAGGTCCGAATCGGTGCTCACCACTTCATCATCGCCGCCGGCGTCGTCGGATTCCGACGTCGACTCGTTGCTTGCCGACGCCGTCGTGGACGACTTCTTCTCGTCGCTTCCGCATGCCGAGATTCCGAGTAGGGCGGCGAGGCCGACAGCGATGATCGAGACTCTGCGATTCGATGATGTGTTCATGACTCGTTCCTCCAGGAAGATGTAGTGATTGTCAGATCTTCGACAGCAACACTGCCAGGTCGTCGGCTGTCGAAACCGGCAGCTCACATGCCAGATTCTGACAGACGTACGCAAAGCCGTCAGGACGGTCACGCCAGAGCGGCGAATCGTATGGTTCGCCCCATGCCAACACTGCATTCGGCAGCCATCGCCGGCGTACGATATCGACAAGATCAGGTCGGTCACCTGTGACGAGAATCTCGGTGATACCGAGGTGCTGGGTGGATGCGATCCCGAGCGCGTTCCCGCACGCCGTCGGTACCTTGCTGGCAACCGCGCCGATGAGTTGCATCGTTCGATCGGCGTGGTTGGCAAAACGTGACTCGCCCGTCAGAGCAGCGAGTCGATAGAGGGCGCCAGCCGTGACCGAATTGGCCGATGGCGTGGCATTGTCGAGGAGATCCTTCTGGCGCACGATCAGCGCTTCTGCGTCGTCTGCTGTCGTGAAGACTCCGCCAGCATCGGTATCCCAGAAATGATCCAACAACGTATCGGCCACAAGAGCTGCCTCGTTGATCCAGCGGGCCTGCCCCGTTGCTTCTGACAGGCGGGTGAAGGCGTCCACCAGGTTGGCATGGTCGGCCGCAAGGGCGTGGTGGCGCGCCGGCGGGGCCCCGTCGGCCTGCCACGATCGGTGCCACCTGCCATTCGGCGCACGCAGTTCGCGTAGCAAGAATTCGGCGTTGCGAATTGCCGCATCGAGCCAATCGGCTCGACCCATCGCAGCCGCTGCTTGCACGAGCGACGAGAGAAACAAGGCATTCCATTCGGTCAGCACCTTGTCGTCACGACCTGGCCGCTGGCGACGCGCTCGCGCCGCAAACAGCAGCGAGCGGGCATGTTCGATGTTGTCCGGTCGGATCAACTGGCCGCGATGGTCCATTCGGCACAAGATGCTTCGACCTTCGAAGTTTCCATCGGCGGTCACCTCCCACCAATGCATTGCCTCGTTGGCGAGGTCCTCTCCGAGTACCTCGATCAACTCCGCCGGCGTCCAGACATAGAACAGTCCTTCGTGCCCGTGACCGTCTTCATCGGGGGAGTCGGCATCCTCTGCCGAGTAAAATCCACCGGCGGGATGAGTCATTTCGGACAGGACGTAGTCGATGGTTTCGGTGACCACCTGCATCCATTGTGGCTCGCCGAGCACAAGCCACGCGTGTACGTAGAGCCGGACCAAGAGGGCCTGGTCATAGAGCATTTTCTCGAAGTGTGGAACGAGCCATTGCCGATCCACGCTGTAGCGAGCAAAGCCACCACCCAGGTGGTCGTACATCCCGCCGCTCGCCATAGCGTCGAGCGTCGTCGTGAGCACGGTGCGGCCGGCGTCGCTCGGCCGCTGGACGTAAGCGCGCAGGATGAGGTCGAGGTTCATCGTCGACGGAAACTTGGGCGGATTGCCGAAACCGCCCCAGCCGCTGTCGAAACTCTTGCCGAGCTGTTCGAGCGCTGCGTTGACTGTCTCGATCCCGGGGCCGGCCGGGGCCGGCGAGATCGCTGCTGCGGTCGACAACGACTTCATCAGTGCCGTGACGTTCTGGGCGATGTCGGCTGGCTTGTTACGCCATGCGTCGTCGACCGCTGCCATCAACTGCAGGAACTGCGGCTTGGGGTAGTACGTGCCCCCGAAGAATGGCTTGCCGTCTGGAGTCAGGAACGCGGTCATCGGCCATCCGCCGCGTCCGGTCATTGCTTGAACGGCATCCATGTAGATGGAATCCACATCTGGGCGCTCTTCTCGGTCGACCTTGATGTTGACGAACCGTTGGTTCATCTGGCCTGCGACATCTTCGTCCTCGAAGCACTCATGGGCCATCACGTGGCACCAGTGGCAGGCCGAGTAGCCGACCGACAGCAGGATCGGGACGTTGCGCTCCTTCGCGGCGGCGAACGCCTCCGGACCCCATGCG